>DAOVJU010000515.1 GCA_030632095.1 Chlorobiota bacterium | reverse complement strand
TTTTTAGACAAAAATGGTAAAGAGGTTTTTGAGTGATATTTACCAAAAAATAATGATAAAGAATAATGTTATGTTATATTGAAAGAAATAAGGCTTGCCTTTATTATCTGTTTACTGTTACTTCTGAAATTCCGATTCACACTACAAACTAGCATATCACCGTTTTATAAATTACTCTCAAAATTATAGTTGGATAAATTGTTCTTGCTCCATTGATTTTAATTCTTCTTCTGATGCTAATGCTTTAACCTGAATTAATCGAGTTAAATCATTAAGTAATTTGACTATAATTTCATTATTATGTACTTTTAATTATATTGAGTTTTGCAGAAAAATATGTAACTCTTGATCTAAATACACCTGACTTATGACACATAACTCATAACTAACCTTAAACTTTTTTTATCAACCGAAGCTTTAGCGAAGATTGAGAACCTGAAACTTTGAACTATCAGGCTAGGTTAATTAAATAAACTTTACTATTTTGCATCAAATAACTGAAAATCATAGTACCATAATTATAGAACAAAAGGGGTTCTTCATGGTTAAAAACGGTATAATTATAAGTCACTTTGGCCACTTGGGTTATGATACTATTGGAGACCTGCTCAGGCAACTTGATGGTAAAATGAAAAAATTGTCAATTGATGAGCTAATTCGTAAAAAAATATATGCCGTAATTGTTGAATGCCTTGAAAATATTGACAGGCATAAACATCCTGAAAATATAAATACAAAATTTAATACAAAATTTACCTTAGAATACAGAGATAATATTTTCTTTATTACAACAGGTAATGCTATAGAAAATGATGTTATCGATACATTGAAATCCAAAATTGATTCCGTTAACGAACTTGATGAAAAAGACTTAAAAAAGCTTTATAGAAAAACATTGCTAACCGGTGAAATATCCGAAAAAGGAGGTGCCGGTGTTGGAATTATTGATATGGCCAAGATTTCACAGAATAAAATTGAATATAATTTTGAACCAATAAATAGTAAATTATCATATTATCAATTACAATTAAAAATAAATAACACAACTTAAAACATATACATTGTATGGAACCGATAAATTATGAAGCAACCGAGTATTCGCCAGCAATTAAATTTGATCCGGTAAATCATAAATTGGAAATATCAGGTTATTCAAGGCCAGAAAATGTTCGTACATTTTATTACCCTGTTTTAGAATGGCTTGAAAACTATCAAAAAGAAATTCTTGAAAACACTGACAAATCAGAATTTGAGAACAATCCGATAAGCCTGATCCTGAAAATGAATTATTTTAATTCATCATCAGCAAAATTTCTATTGGATGTTATTGTTGAAGTACATAAATATTATCTTGATGGATACAATATTAAAATTGACTGGTATTATGACGAAGGTGATGATGATATGCTGGAAACCGGTGAAGATTTATCAGATATGGTAGATTTTCCATTTACTTTTATTGAAGTTTCCTGATAATTTTCTTTGTAAAAAACACTTAACCCTCATTGTATTATAATTAATGCAATGCATAGTTATTTAATGATTTTTTCTATAATACACTAATACTTTTTATCTGAATATATATTATTCTAATAACTGAATGGGCCACAAAGCAGGTTTTGTAAATATTCTCGGAAATCCCAACGTTGGTAAATCAACGTTAATGAATGCTTTAGTTGGTGAAAAACTTTCAATAATAACCTCAAAATCACAGACAACCCGTCATCGTATAATGGGAATTGTAAATGGTGAAGATTTTCAAATTGTATACTCCGACACACCAGGAATAATTATTCCAAACTATAAATTACAGGAATCAATGATGATGTTTGTAGATACTGCACTTGATGATGCTGACATTATATTATATGTAACTGATGTAAAAGAAAAACTGGATAAAAACATTAATTACATTGAAAAAGTTAAAAAATCACATGTGCCGGTACTATTAATAATCAATAAAATTGATCTGGCATCACAGGATATAATTGATATATTGATTGAAAAGTGGAAAAATTTTCTGCCAAAAGCCATAATTATCCCAGCTTCAGCAACAGAAGTTTTTAATCTTGAAAAAGTATTTGATAATATACTTGAATTATTACCCACATCACCACCTTTTTTTCCCAAAGATGAGCTTACAAATAAATCAAAACGATTTTTTACATCTGAAATAATCCGGGAAAAAATTCTTATTAACTATAAACAGGAAATTCCTTATAGTGTTGAAGTAGTGATTGAAGAATTTAAAGAATCCGACAAAATAATTCACATAAGAGCTATAATTTATGTGACAAGGGAATCACAAAAAGGAATTATTATTGGCCATAAAGGAAAACCATTAAAAAAAGTTGGGACTGAAGCCCGGATTGACCTGGAAAGTTTTTTTGAAAATAAAATTTTCCTTGAATTGGTTGTAAAAGTTAACAGGGAATGGAGAAACAAACCAAAACAATTGTTAAGGTTTGGTTATCACTAATGTCATGTCAAATGTCAGATGTCAAAAGTCAAATATAATAAGTACCACAAAATGACAACAGATAAGTTAGAATCCAGTATTTACAATTACTCTATTAACATAATTGGTTTTATGATGACATTGAAAAAAGCCAACTTAAACAATGCATTAACATCAGACATCGTAAAGAATGCAGGAGCGTTAAATACTTATTTTATGGATGCAATTGAACTGGAAGGGCAGGAATTAAGAATGCAAATTGGTAAGTGCATAAAAATTACGGATGATCTGCAAGCCTTATTTAGTAAACTTGACCTACATGGCAAATTCGAAAACGACAAAGTGAACCTTCAAATTGAAACTGCAGAAATACTTAAAAACCTTGAACTTCTAATTATGGAATCAGAGATTTCAAGCACTTAATTTTCATAATCTTATAAAAATCTTGGGCTCAGGTTTAGGTATTCTGTGATATATTTTATATCTTTGTTAAAAAATGAATTATGGACAACACTGATATAAAATTGTATTTTAAAGAATTGGATGATAATTCCCGAAAGGCACTATTGAATGAGCTTAGGATGATA
>DAOVJU010000002.1 GCA_030632095.1 Chlorobiota bacterium | reverse complement strand
GAAAGTGTCACCTGTTTCTAATTGAATTTTATGGTTGGTAAATGATTGTTCTCTCCCTAAATAAATTCCAACCGGCATTCGGTCTGCTTTAATCTCAGTCAACTCTGATTTACCATTTTTATATTTAATCAACAACAAAGGATTGAAAGCTCCGGCATACTGCATGATGTTGGTTTTGATATCGATAGCACAAAATGCAATGTCCATTCCGTCTCGGGTATCTTCTCTTTTTCCAGTCTGACGAAGGGAAAACTTAACTTGTTTTCGAAGTTCGTTTAAGGCCAAATTTGGTTGTACAATTTTACGATGTTGAACAATTTCATTTAAAAGTGAAATTCCAAGAACACTTAATATAACACCAGGCACACCATGTCCTGTACAGTCAGCAACAGCTATTACTATGTTTTCTTTTATCTGGCGTATCCAATAAAAGTCTCCACTAACTATGTCGCGAGGTTTGTAAAGAATAAAATTGTTTCGCAATAATTCAATAATATAATTCTCATTGGGTAAGGTTGCCTTTTGTATTTTTTTCGCGTATTGAATGCTTTCGGTAATTGATTTTTGTTGTTCTTCGATGATCTCTTTTTGTTCGACAGCAAAATTTCTCTGTGCTTCAATTTCGTCTCGCTGTGATGTTATTTCTTCATTTCGTTGTAAAAGTATTTCATTCTTGTTTCTTATTTCCTTCGTTCTTTTTTTCACCAGATTTTCAAGCCTTTCCTTATCCTTTTTTAAACTATAGGTATAAATACGAACTATAATTATTATTAAAAATATTGAAAGGATAAAATATGCAATAAATGCTAACGTGGTTCGGTACCATGGGGGCAATATCCGGAATTTGAATTCTGCTATATTACTTTCTGTTTTATAGATGTTTCTTGCTTTTACTTTAAATGTATATGACCCCTCACTTAAGTTAATGAATTCTTTTTCGGTGTCTAATGTCCAGCCTGACCATTGGTTTTCAAAACCTTCGAGCATATAGTTATATTCTGTTTTATCATGTTCCTCATAGAATATTCCTGCGTAATTAATTCTAATTTTATTCTTTCTAAATGGAAAATGATTTTTTAGCAGTGGTTTTCCAATTCCACCAAATACAAGACTGTCTTTGAAAAATACCTTTCGGATGAGTGTGTTAAATTTTTGGTCAAAGTCAATGTCATGGTTTGATTTATATAAAAGAAAATTTTCCGGGGTTCTGAACAACATGTTGGTACTATCAAGAGTAAATGGCTTAACATATATGTATGGACTAAGCTTGTTTAGCTCTTTTTTAGCTTCATAAATAAAACCATTTTCCGTGTTCCTGTAAAATAATATTCTATTCTCTCCTGTTTCCCTGATATAACCAGAAAGGTATATATTTAGGTCTACGTCTTGCTCAATATATTCCAGATTTATGCCCTCTGTGTTTGCAAACCGTTTGTCTGGATTAAATGTATTTTGTTCATAATCAAACGCATGTATGCCAGATTCTGTCAGGCAGACTACATTAGCAACTCCATTATTTTTCTTCAAGGTGTAGATATTATTCAAATAATCTGATGGCAGTTGTTCCTTATGCAGTTTATTTATCTGAAGGACAGAATCATATTTTTGATTAAATATAATTTGTGCCTTTATATAAACAGAATTGAACCATATATCATTCTTCGTTCCTTCAATGAACCATTCATCATATTCAAAATCTTGCTCCAAATATGGTGAATTTTTTACTGTTTTAATGTGGACAAGGCTATTGTTTTGTTGTCTTAACAAGTATATTTTCTTTCCAAAAGCCAAATAATATCCATTTCTTGAACTTAATTTAACCAGATTTAACACCGGAGGTATTTGATTCTGTCGAATCAGTTTATTTTTTAGGAGTTCGAAAAGATAGTTTTCATAATTTTCTTCCTCATCATAGTTAATGATTGATCCAATTAGATATAGTTTTTCTCCTATTTCTATAAAAGAATTAAAATACAAATTATCATGATTCAGTTTTTTGAATTGGTTCCCTTCGGATGCAACAAAGACTCCGCTTTTGGTTGCAACATACAAGTTGTTCTTAAATATGATGGCATCGTTAATAAGATCATGTATGCCCGAGGAATTAGAGTATATTGAAAAAGGCGAATTCATTAACATATAGGAGAGGCCATTCTCAGTAACCACCCAGAGATTATCCATATTGTCCTTTTGTAGAAGCCTAATATAATTAGCCAGCAATCCTGAATTTACATTAACATGCTTTACAATTTGTCCTTTGGTATTTAACAAAATCAATCCATTTAAGTATGTCCCCATCACTACTTGCTGTTTTACATAAGGTTCAAGGTATGTTAAAACATTCTCATTAAGAAAGGGAGTAATGTTATTCAGGTATGCAGGCTTGCTAAAAAAGACCTTTTTATCTTGTTCATTATAGTTATACAAAAAGAACTCGCGATTTTGTGTAAACAAAATCAAAGTGTCATTTGAATAGGGTAAAATATAATCCCCAGCTCCTATGTTCTTTTTAGTTTTAGGAAGGTACTCTAAACTATCTCTAAGAAAATTGTATAAATGGAGGCCGTCTCCGATGATTTTTAAATAGACTTTGTTGTTTATTTTTTGAACATCAGCACCCTTTTTTGAAAATACCAGAAACAGGGAATCCTTATCAAATACGTAAACATAATCCTGAACTCTTATAAATAATCTTTTATCGTCACCAAAAATCCTGTTTACTTCAAAAGGTTCTTTGAGTATTCCTTTAAATTTATGTTTTATGGACACAAATTCTAAGCTGCCTTTTAAATCTTTATTTAGATAGCCTACATCATTTCGGCATCCTACATAGATAATATCATTAATTAGCGATAGCTGTAATGGAGAATTTTTCAATGAAAAGGTTATTTTATCCCAGCTTACTCCGTCAAAAACTAATATTCCATCTTTATTTGCACAGTAAATTATTCCATTTGTATCCTGAATGATCCTAAAAATGGTTTGGTGGGCATTATATTCACTGTAATTGTAATTTTGAAGAATTGGATTGCCCTCAAAAATTTCTTGTCCCTTAAGGAGTGTAAAAAATGCTATTAAGAAAAAACTTAATGAAACCAGATTTTTAAATTTCACTGTTTTGAATTTAAAAAGATTACTCATTCAAAAATGCGATATTTTTCATTAGAATAAAAATTCCTCTACTAATAAAAGACTGTCTTTATAAATACTATTAAATGTTCTTCTGTGGGGGCTGTCTCAATACTCAATTTTACCCTTGTTCGTATACCTTATTCGAGAAGAAAGTCAAATATTCAATTCTCAGAGGGTTAAAAAGGTTATGAGACGGCCCCTTAATATCTTTCCTTTTCATTTAATTGCGCTCACATGAAGGTAAAATAAACACTTAGTCCCGAAAGGTCTTCGTTACTTCCGGGACTACCAGCTCATTAACTGATCAAAATGACTTTTACAAAAGTGTCTTAAAATATCAAGTCAATATTCGAACCAATGTTCAAGATGATCGATTACAATAATCTTTTTGTTTATGGTCCTGGTTTGGGTCTTGGTTGGTTATGACCAGGAGTTATTCCAATATCTTGAACACCTTCAGGTCCTTCTTCTCCCAGTCGCAAGTAAAGTTGAGTATCTGGTTTATTTGCACCTTGTGCTAAAGGTGTAATTGTAAAAGAAATTTCAATATCATCTTGTTTAATGACATCCAGATAAACCGTTTTATCTACATATTCTCCTGGTTTTAAAACTTCCATTACATTAGTTACTTTACCATTTTGGTCTGTTTGAAAAACAAATAATTTTTCGCTCATGATTTTATATTTATTAAGTTAAACATTAATTGATCTGAAATAATTGCTAATGAAACATAGCTGTTGTTTTGTTCTGCTATAAATCCTTTTTTAAGCATCATCATTAGGAATCTATTGACTTCTTGCTCGTTCATATTGAATTTGTCCTTTGCTTTTTTAAGTATATTTTGAACTGATCTTGGACTATCGCAGAAACTATAAAGGACGGCTTGGTTTTCTTCTAATTTATAATTTCCTTTTTTCCTGGTATACCGGGAATCAACTAATTCGTATTTTGAATTATCTGTCTTATATAGGTACAAGCTCCCCGGTGTTTTGCATTGTTTCCAGTCTTGCCAAAAACGATGAAGTTTCTGTGAATATTCTATGGGTTTTCGTTCATCTTTGTAATCAAAATCATAATAGAATGCAATATCGTCCACTTTTTCATTTTCTTCCTTGAAAACATGAAAATACGGTTCTAATGGTCTTACATTTATTATTCCTTTTTCTTCAGCCTGAATGTAGTTTGGACTAAATTTATCTAATCGAATAGGGCTTAAAGAAATTGGTGGTTCAAAATGAACAATGTTTTGAAAAACCTCATAAAACCATTCAAATTCTTCAACATCTTCATCTGGAAAACCGAAAATAAAATTCCAGCTTAATCTAACATTATAAATTCTACAAAACTTAATCAGAGCCAGGTTTGATAAACCTTTGGTCCCTTTATTCATAAGACGTAAAGTATTATCACTAAAGTTTTCAATTCCCGGTTGAATTGAATTAATCCTTGCAAGCATTAAGCGATAAACATCATTTCTGGTAAGATTTGATTTTGTTTCAATAAAAATGTCGTATATGCCTCCTTTGTTAATCAAGTAATCCGTTAGTTCATTTCTTGATTTATTATCCAAAACATTATCTGTAAATTCTATTCTATTTATTCCATGCTTTTGGCTTAATGTTTCTATGTTTTGAATAACCTTATTAATCGATTTTTTCCTGTGTTTAATGTTATTTCCATTTATGCTACAAAAAGTACAATGATGCTTTTCTCCCCACCAGCAGCCCCTGGAGGTTTCCATTAACAGACAAACATTGGTTAAGTCTGGTTCCTTCAATAATCTGGTCTTTTCAAAATAATCCTCATAATCAGGTGTTGGATTATGGTCAAGAATAACCGGATCAGATGGACCATTGTTTATAATTTGTCCATTTCGCGTAACATATCCTTTGGTTTTGGGCCAATTGTCCTTATTATTTAATATTCTTTGAGCTAATTCCGGAAAGGAAACATCGGCTTCACCAATAGATACAAAATCAATAAACGGAAACATGTTTATTAAGCCATCACCCAAACTTGATTCACAATTTGCGCCACCAAAACCAATTAAGATTTGCGGATGCTTCTTTTTAATTTCTCTTGCCAATACAAGGGACGAATAAGTTTGTTCAAACATACTTGAAACCCCCACTATTCTATAATCATCCCAGTTCAATTTATTCAGACAATGATCAATATAATCTGGTATGTGTTTAGCTGTGCTTTTTAGTAAGTTTAATAATATTTCCTCTTTATCAGGGTAATAATATCTTACCAGATAATCAATGTATTTTTTCTTTTCCTGTTCCTTAGTTTGGTAGAAATAGTTGGAAAAAAGCCATTCACCTGTCAATAGCTTGTTTGTTATTGAAATTTCAGGATTGTCTACCTCTGTAGTAAATAGCCGATAGTTTTCAGCACCAATCAGGTCATAAAAATCCAGATTCAAATAATGAACATCGCAATTAATTCCTTGATTTACCAAAATAGCCTTTAGCAAACCAATTCCCAGGGATGGTCTGGAAATGCAGCCAAATGGCATATTTATTAAAGCAACACTCATGTAAGCAAAGATAACATTTCTGAAAATAATTCCTTAACGCATTAATCAAATATAAGTGATTCTTTCAGCAAAGTCAAGTTTATTTTTTTTGTTGCTTTTAATTTTAAGCACTGTTTTTTTTGGTGGTGTTCCTTCATCACAAATACCCTATGCACTTGCTGCTTCAAGGCATTTAACAGACAAAGGCTTTTAAAGCTCGTTATGTAATAAAATATAACTAATTATACCCCAAAGAATTTGAGATTCCAACATAATATAGATCAAAACCTCCTTTTCCTCTGGGACGATTTGATGAAAAAACCATCATATCATTCAAATATTTTTCTGTGTCTGTTTCTATTAATATTGGGCGATACTCATCATATTCAGTATTGATCCTTTCCCCAAAGTTTATTGGCTCATCCCAGGTTGTGCCATTAAAAACAGAATACCACAAATCAAAACCACCAAATCCTCCATCACGATCTGAAGCAAATAGCATTAGGTTGTTTTTTATATAAGGGCATTTATCATCCTGATTGCTATTAAGTTCAGAAACATTAATTATATTATTTATTGAATAATCATTTAAGAAATTATCGGTTTCATAAATATCATAATCACCATCTCTGTCTGAACAAAAATACATGCTCGCAGCGGTATGAACTGTTGCATATGCTTCATTAGAATTCGTGTTTAAATCAGGAATAGAATCAAGAAAAGATTGGCTAAAATCATAAAAATAGATATTAAGATCTCCATTTCTGTCACTTGCAAAAACCAGTGTCTTGTCAGTTCCTTTGATATATAAATAAGGGCCAAATTCATTTGACAATTCAGAATTGACTATATCAGGCATTATATAGGCTCTTCTGTAAGAATCCAGAAACAGATTCCCATTCCCCTGTTCGAAAGACAAATAGATATCAAATTTTATTATGTCAAAACTTTCACCTGAATTATCTCTATTGCTCGAAAAATAGATTTGAAGATGATCTTCTAGAAAATTACCAGGATCAGCAGAGTTATAATCATCGTAAACCGAGTTTATTTCTTCAAAATTTACAGGAGTCTTAGAAATAACAATGTATTCAAATCCAATCCTGCGCTCTTCACAGTTGGAAAAAATCAATAATATACCTATTAATGAAGTCTGTATTAATCTCTTAATCATGATGTAATCTTTTTATAATTTGATTAAATATCCAAGCAGGAATAAATGATGGTTCATGTTTAAATTAAATTTATCATCTAATATTTTATCACAAAATTTGCCTTCAGTAGAAACTATATCATAACTAAACCGGATCTCTTGTTTGTCGCTTATCCAGTAATTAAAGCTGGCTCCCAATCCTAATGATTTAGAGAAATCATTGCTGCCTTTCAAATCGCGCAAAACTCCTAATTCATAATCAGTTGCCTTTATAGACGGGTGTGTCAAAAATGAAATGCCATAATTTATCTTAAACTGCATGTTTACCTTAGAAAAGGTAAAATTCAACATGGGACCAGCCGATAAAATATTTACTGTATATTTTCCTGTATTTATTATAACTCCCGACTCCTGGCCCATTGCTTTATTGTACATATTTTTAAGTGCTTCCTGATCAATGCTATAATTTGAGTGGCAAAGTTTAAAGTTAATTCCAAACACATTCCAGAAACAAGTCGAATAATCTATTCCCATGCTTAAACCGGGGTTTGCAAATCCCTGGTACGAAAAATCGGTCTTTCCCCCGAAACTGCGTGCCGGTACCGATAAACCTAAGCTAACACTAAAATCAGGAGTTTTTTCTTCCTGTGCAAACAATGAACTCAACGATATAACTATAGCAATTACTATTAATTGAATTTTATTGTACATATTAAATCGTTTTTAAATGACCGATAATTATTTGCTTGCTTTAAAAGCAAACAATAACTAAGGGTTTAATTGAAAATAAATCCATCTACTTATCAAGATGCAGTTTTTATAAAAATTGTTGCGTGGAATAAAGAAATGTAAGTAAGTAGTGCCTTTAAGAAAACTCATTATCTGCCTACCCGCGCCCCTTAAATCCCCTAGGGGACCGAGGGGCGAGCAAAGGATTTGTAAAATTTTCTTTAGTTTCTTAGTCATACTAAGTAATGAAAGGATATATGTATATCTTAACAAAAAAGAGGCATAATTTTGTATTGGCGGTAATTTTTTAAGTCGCTTTTCCTGTCGGTTTTATTTATTTCCCTGAATAGACGCCAAACCCGGAATTTCAGTATCGTAGTGGCACATAACATTCCGGAAAGCATTGCACCTGCCACACCAACAAGCGTAATATCTTGTCCGGCCAACCTCAATCCTTTGATTTTAGTTTCGGGTCTCAGGAAGGATAGTGCGAAACGACCAGGGCTATGTGCTAATCCGTAGATTTCTCCATGTTGATAATTTGAAAAATGCTTGGTGGACAAAGGTGAAGAGACTTCTGTTACTGTTATATGACCTTCAATTTGTGGAAACAATTCGTAGAGTCGCTTCAGCATTGAGTCTTCAAACTCCTTTTTCAGATTCATATATGCTTCACCACGTTTCATCCATGGCAGTTCTTCGTATTTGGAAAACCATGCGTAACGACCTATTGAGAGTGCTTGTATGATAGCTATACCCGGGTGTTTATCCTGCCATTCAGGATCTTTAGCAGAAGGGAAAGAGAAGTAGGCAAATTTCTGTGGAGCGTCTTGCAGTGTAATCCGGTCAAAGATGTCATCAATGTTATCATTGTCGAAACACCATATGTTGTGCCTGGGTAATTTCAATTCGGCATCTGAATTATTCAAACCAACATATAAGCACATGTGACCGCTTGATGGTTTAACATTTTGGAGATCGAATTTGCACCTTCGTTTTGCGTCTGCCGACAGTAGATGATTAAAAGTGTTATAAACACCTACATTACTTATCACACTTGAACATGCGATAAACATATCACCAATTCTAATTCCTTTTACGCGATTGTTTTCCGTGATAATTTCCTTTACTTCAGCGTTGATGTATACCATACCTCCATGAGCATTTAGTGTCTCCAGGGTTTTATTACATATCTGACCGGCTCCTCCCTTCGGGTAATAACCACCTTCCATGAAATGACCAATAACCATTGCATGAGCTGCAAAACTGCTATATTTTGGGGAAAGACCATAGTTGCCGCATTGAGCACAAAGTACCGCTATAAGTCGTTTGTTATTTGTGAGTTCGCTTAAAACTTCCAGGGTGGTTCTTTGGGAGTAGCGTGCATACAGTTTTTGAATAATCCAGCCAATGGATTTGCTTAGAAGGGGCTTGAATGTTTTTTCAAAGAAGAAAGCACTTCCCACTCTGTTGGCTTTATCTATAAGTTTCAAATAGTCGTTAATAGCCTGGACATCTTCTGGAAAATATGCTATTAGCTGCTTTCTAAAATGTTCTTTACCTGCTTTAAAGTCATATGATTTTCCGGCTATATGAACAACATCGTATACTTCACCAATTGGTTCCCAGTCAAGCTTGTGATTGGTAAGAAAATCGAATAAACCCCGAAGTGATCCGTTTTCACCAACGTTGCCCACATAATGCACTCCTGTGTCCCATTGAAAACCATGCTTTCTTTTAAAATTGTGTGTAAAGCCTCCAGGCATGTAATGGCGCTCAAAAACAGCAACTTTTTCTCCGGCCTTAGCCAGCCATGTTGCAACAGTTAATCCACCCACGCCAGAACCTACAACAACGTGATCAATATCAGAAAAGTCGAGACCGGGTGAGAAAGGCTTATAGAATTTTTCGCTCATAGTAGATTAGGGATACTTTCAAAGAAATAACAATTTGAGATAATAAGAAAACCAGTGAAAAACTTGAAGAAGGTACGTTTTTGTCTGTATTTCATCAGGTTACTTTTCTTCTTGTTCTTTAATTATTTTTTTTCTGTTGGTATTTCTGAATAACCAATAGTTCTAATATTCAAGTAACTAAAATATTCTTTCAGATAATCACTTGTAACCGTTATTAATTCATTCTCTCTATTCTTAAAATAATCCAGATCTAATCCGCCAGGATAATTTTCTTGTCGGGTATAAGTCCCAAAATGTAAAATTACTTCTGAAGTGCCATTTGGAAGATTTTCTAAAATGTGTAAAAAATTGGAGGCAGTCGGATCTCCCCAAAAGCATTCGATAAGAAGATCAGGATGCAAAATTCCAAGTTCATTCAATTTTTGAACCTTTTTCTCCATTTCATAAATTCGACGATATTTTAATAAACTTCCGGCTTTGAAATGGGCAGTAAGAACCAATCTAAGAGCTATTTGACGCCCGCGTTTTTTCATTGCAGAATTTGAAAACACATCAGGATATTTTATACTTGCAATTACAGGTGATCTGACAGGGACATTAAATTCTTTTGCAAGTTCAATTATGATATCAAAGAATGGACTGTACAAAGATAAAATTCCGTAATGATCTGATAAATGATCAAGCCTGATATCATATTTTGCCAGGGCAATTATCTGTGCTCTGAGTTCTTTTCTAAGATCATCAACAGAAATACTATTAATTTTAGTTAATAATGCTTCAATGGGATAAAAACTACCATTGACACCAACCAAGGAAGGTACTTGTTCAACGTTAAGGATAGGTTTACCGGTTATTATATTTAGATGTACTCCGATACCAATATCCGGATGGTTTTCAGATATTTTTTTTAAGTCTGATAAGGATTCATTAAAGTTAGATAAGGCAGAAATCGTAGTAATTGCCTTATTCTTCGCAGCAAATTTTATTCCTTCATTAATGTTTTTCGAAGCTCCAAAATCATCTGCTGTAATAATCAAAAATCTCTCTGGAAGATCTGGAACTTTCGTTAATGCTGTTTTTCTGGCAAAAGTACAAGCAAGAAATTGAAATATACAGAGTAATGTCATTAGTCTGATCTTCATGGTTAATAAATAATAACAAAATAAATATATTTTGCCTAATGATCAATGTAAATTGAAGTTATTTAATCCAGCCTGTTTTCTAAAACTAATAGCTCGTAGAAGATCGCTAATAATTATAGGAACGGCATATCTAATTGTAAATACGAATTTTTACTTGCTCATTAGTCCAATCATAATTAATGAAAAGCACTTTCTTTTCTTTGTTCCAATGAATCTTGCCTTTTTCCAGCTTTTCATTATTATGCGTAATCTTTTCAGGCTTTTCATTCAGGTTATGAACAATGAGATTTATGTTACCTGAATTTGTTGCATTTTCCCACATATGCGAATTGCATTCCTGGGTAATTGTTAATCCATTTTCATCCCGGCTTGATTTAAATCTCAATGTTTCATATTGATTTTTTTCAAAAGCAAAAGGAGTCTTTCCATCGTCGTTATATAGATCATAAGTTGAATAATTATTGTTTTTATCAGAAAAGTGATGCATATCAAGCTGCTTTAACGAAAATTTGTTTGTATTCTCAGCTTTTCTTAGCATAGGGATAAAAGAACCGCTTTTCACAAAAACAGGTATATGATCTATTAATAAAGAAACAGAATCATATTTTCCTCCCTGGTAAGCCTTGCCGGTATAAAAATCTGTCCAAATGTTACCTTCCGGAAAATAGACAGTCTGATATTTTTTACCTTGTTCCTTAACTGGCGAAACGAGGAAAGCATCTCCCCACATATAGGCTTCATCGTATGTTAACAAGTCGTTATTATTTGTATCGTTGAAGAATAATGGAACCATTAATGGTTTTCCTGTCTGGCTGTTCTCAAATGCCATGTTATAAATGTATGGCAATAGTTTATATCTAAGTTCAATTGCTACACGTGCATGTGCTTTTGTAGTATCGTTATAAAAAACCGGCTCTGGTGGAATGTGTTCTTGTGCATGTGGCCGGTAAACAGGTTGAAAAACACCATATTGCAACCAGCGTATATAAAGTTCGTTATCAATACTATCTCCGCCGGCAAATCCGCCAAGATCGCTGTGCATATATGCAATTCCCTGCATTCCCATTTGCAGGGAAATTTCAGGTTGTGGGACTAATCCCCCCCAGCTTCTGCTTACATCTCCTGTCCATGGAATTATTCCATAACGTTGCGAACCGGCATAACCGGCGCGCATTAGAATGAATGGCCGAATATCAGGATAATCTTTTTGATATCCTTCATAAATCAACTGTGTCCATTTATGTCCGTAAGCATTATGTACATCATCTCCTGTTCCGTTTATATGGACCAGGTTGCCGGGATGGACTTCCGGCTCACCAAGATCCCCCCACTGGCCTTCAACTCCTTGTTCAATTAAACCTCTATATATTTCCCAAAACCAGTTCTTTGCTTTTGGATCAAAAACATCAACTAAACCAGTGTTCCCAAAATAAAAATCGTAGATATAAGGTTCTCCTGTAGCTTTTTTTCCTAAAACTTTTTTGTCAACTGCTTCTTGCCATCTGTCTGATGTTGTTAAGATAAAGGGCTCGGTAACAAGAATTGTCTTTATTCCTTTTTCTTTAAGTTCAGAAATCATAATATCAGGATTTGGGAAACTGTCGCGATACCAGTCAAGCTTTCCCATAGCATCAAAAATTTCAGGGCCAAACCAGTAAATATCAATAATTACAGCATCAACAGGAATACTGTCAGTACTAAACCTGCTTATTGTATTTAAAACTTCTTCTTGTGAATGATATCCAAAACGGCTACTGTAATTTCCAAACGCCCATCTTGGTGGCAAAGGCTGACGTCCGGTTAATCCGGTATATTGTTTAACCAGATCAAACCAATTATCTTCAGCTATTACATAATAATTCAAAACTCCGCTTACAGCTTCAAAGCTTACAGTATTAGTATTGTCACTATCCAGGTCAAGGAATCCTTTTGATGCATTATCAAAAAAGACCATATATTTTTTTGAAGATATAAATATAGGTAGTGAATAATTCATTAATTCTGAGCGGGTTGAATATCCATAATGTGCGCGATTATACAACTCGAGTTTATTGCCACGGCGGTTCATTCCCAATACCCTGGCCCCTCCTCCATAAAGAATTTCATTTTTGGTTATTGAAAATTTTAAACCTTCATATTTCCTGGTTTTATAAAAAACATTATTCTTTGCGATAAGAAATTTTTCATGGAAATAATATTTGATTTGAAACGGGTTTTTTATGATTACCACATTAATAGCTTTCGTATTTAACATGATTATACTATCCTCATCAATAATAGAATATTCAACGCCTTCAGGAATCATGCTTACTGCATATGAATAATTCATTACATCTTCATTTTGTGGTATAAAAGCCGTATGGATAATATTATTATTGTAGGGTTTTAATACATATTTTCCATTATCAACTATAATTTCAATTTTATTTCCCAGATCATTAACTTCAATGAATTCCTGATTAACAAACTGGGCTTTTACAGAATTAACTAAAACAAACAATACTATACCAAGTGATAAAATGAATAGAAGTTTTCTCATAATTTATTTACATTTTATTTTTGTTTAAAATAAGGTTCATCCGGAAAACGAATAGATAAATATAAAAATAAACTGGTAAAATATAATTTTGATATTTAATTCCTTTGGATACAAAGAAAGAATACTAAAGTTGTTACATGTTAGAAAATAATTAAATTTGTTTGACCTGATAATATGAATTTAAAACCAGTAAATGAATACAAAATCTGAAGACATTAAAATATACAACCCGAAAACAGGGAAAGAAATGGAAGTTCCGCTGGAAGGATCTCTTGGTTTATTGGCTCTTGGTGCTGTTGGTTTGCGTGCCTGGCGCGTAGCCCGAAAAAAAAGCAGACAACAAAATAAACCGGATAAAGAAATATAAAAACCACATATTTACAGATTTCATTTAATCTGTGAATCTGTAGTAAAATTGATTTCCAACTATATTATAACACAGAACCTTAAAAATTTTCAAAATTCGAATGAAAAAAAGAAAAATTCTATTAATCGGATGGGATGCTGCAGACTGGAAAGTAATAAATCCTTTACTTGATGCAGGTAAAATGCCGGCACTTGAAAAACTCGTAAACCGTGGAGTTATTGGAAACCTGGCAACTTTAAATCCACCATTATCTCCCATGCTCTGGACATCAATTGCAACTGGTAAAAGAGCCGACAAACACGGCATTCTGGGATTTGTTGAACCACATCCCGGAGGCGAGGGTATAAGAGCAGTAAATGTAACAACCCGGAAAACAAGAGCATTGTGGAATATTTTTCAAAGTACTGGCTTAAAAAGCAATGTAATAAGCTGGTGGCCAAGTCATCCTGCAGAACCAATAAATGGAGTAATGGTTTCTAATTTCTTTAAAAGAGTAAAATCTAAAGACGGAAAATTGCTTAAACTACCAAAAGGCGCTGTATATCCTGAAAGTTATACCAGGAATATTGCAGATCTGAGAGTTTTACCAGGTGAACTAACAGCAGAACATATTATACCATTTATACCAAATGCGGCTAAAATTGATCAGGAAAAAGATAAAAGACTGGCTGTGCTTGCCAGTACAATTGCAGAAACAGCAACCGTACATGCTGTAGCAACACATGTTATGGCTGACACCGAATGGGATTTTATGGCTATTTACCTTGATGGCATTGATCATTTCTGCCATGGATTTATGAAATTTCATCCACCAAAATTAAAAGCTGTTCCACAGGAAATGTTTGATATTTATAAGGATGTAGTTAATTCAGCCTATATGTTTCACGACATGATGCTTGAACGCTTAATTAAACTGGCAGGAGAAGACACAACAATAATTCTGATATCAGATCACGGATTTCATTCGGATAGCAGACGTCCGCTTGAAGTACCAAAAGTTGCAGCAGGCCCCGCATGGGAACATAATCCATATGGAGTTATCTGTATGGCCGGGCCGGGAATAAAAAAAGATGAACGAATTTATGGTGCAACATTGCTTGATATAACCCCAACTATTTTAACACTTTATGATCTGCCTGTTGGCCAGGATATGGATGGAAAAATTTTAACAGATGCATTTGAAAAACCCAAACCAATTAAAACCATTGAAAGCTGGGATTTAATTAAAGGTGATTTTGGTACTCATCCGGAACATATGCAAGAAGATACTTTTGCATCCATTGAGGCTTTAGAGCAATTGGTTGAATTGGGTTATATCGAGGAAATTGGTGAAGATAAAAAAGAAGCTGTTGAAAAAGCCAAAAAAGAATGGCAGTTTGATCTTGCCCAGGTTTACGTGAGCTATCAAAATTATGATAAAGCAGTAGAGATCTTAGTAGAACTGGTTGAAAAGGATGATAAGGATATTCGATTTGCGCTTGAACTTGCAAAATGTTATTTGGAATTGCATCAATTTGGCAAAACCAGGGAATTAATTGATCATTTAAGAAAAATAGAAGATAAATTTAAGCCCAGTATTGAATTTTTAGAAGGAGTATTATTGTTGCACGAAAATAAGCCGGAACTGGCTCTTGAAAAGCTTAAAACAATAGAAAAAATAAACTTCAGAAAGCCAAAATATCACATTGAGCTTGGAAAAATTTATAATAGGTTAAAAAGACATAAATTGGCTGAAGAATCGTTTCAAAGAGCTATACTAATAGATAATGAAAATCCTTCGGCTCACCAGGGATTGGCTGTTGCTTATATAAACCAGGAGAAATATGAGGAAGCCGCAGACAATGCTTTAACTTCAATTGCTTTTCGTTATCATTCGCCGTTTGCTCATTTTTATTTGGGAAGGGCCCTATATGAGCTTAATCGCTATAAAGAAGCAGCTAATGCTTTTGAAATATGCTTGCATATGTCACCAAATATAAAAAAAGCGAGAATTGAACTTGTACATATTTATAACAATCATCTGAATATACCTGAAAAGGCAGATAAACATCAAAAAATATTAGATCAGGATATGAAAGGAGAAATAATAATCGTTTCCGGTTTACCGCGTTCGGGTACTTCTATGATGATGCAAATGTTGCATGCCGGTGGCCTGGAAATACTCACAGACGAAAACCGTGAAGCAGATGAAAACAATCCAAAAGGCTATTATGAATTTGAAGCCGTCAAAAAAATGGCAGCAAATACAGATTTTTTAACAGAAGCAACAGGTAAGGCAGTTAAAGTTATTGTCCCTTTGTTGAAGAATCTGCCCCCGGACTTTAACTATAAAGTAATATTTATGCAACGAGACATAAATGAAATAATGATATCTCAACAAAAAATGCTGGGCCGTGACCCTAAAACTTTTCCTCAGGCCATTGCTAAGGCGTTTGAAAAGGAACAGGAAAGGGTGAAAATATGGGCTGAAAAAAACCCGTTTATTGAAATGCTGGAGGTAAACTATAAAGATATTATAAAACATCCCCGAGAAAACGTAGCGGTAATAAACAAGTTCTTATCATTATCATTAAAACAGGACGAAATGATAAAAGCAATTGAACCTAAGCTATACAGAAATAAGCTTATGTAAAAAAAATGACTATATTTAACTGATCTCAATATTTTATTAATTAAAACTCTACTTTATGATTAAAAATTCTTTACTTGAAAAAAGGTTAAAATCGTATTCAGCGCTTGCTGTCGGAGTGCTTGCATTGGGAGGTGCGGCCAGCGGGCAGGTAGTTTATACTGACATTGATCCGGATTTTTTAGCTGATGCAGATGGATTAAGTTACGAATTAGACCTGAACAATGATGGTACAATAGATTTTACCATAAATAGAAGCGCCGGAACAGCTGGTGCAGCAATTAGAATGTCTGCCGGTTCGGGCAATGAAGTACTCGGTGCTATTTCATATGGTGTTTATTTCCTCCCATATGCTTTATCAGAAGGTGATGCAATTAATGATGCACAAACTTTATGGAATGGGACTATGAATAACAATCATTTAACTTTAGCCTGGGGATCTACTTATGGATACTGGACCGATGATTTAACTGATAAGTATCTTGGTTTACGAATTGTAGTTGATAGTGACACATTTTATGGTTGGGCACGCATGGATGTTACTGCCGGGGGTACTAGTTTTACAATTAAAGACTATGCTTTTGAAAGCACTGCAGGCGAGGGAATTCTGGCTGGTAATACTAGTTCAGCGGTTTCCGCAAATCTTATTACTGATTTAACAGTTGCTGATGTTGCTAACAACGGAAATGGTAGTGATTTGCAAGCTGACTTTAATCGCCCCACAGACGAATCAACGGTTTCTGAATACAGGATTATGGTTGTAGATTCCGCAAATGTTGCTGGCTTTGACCTGGCTGCTGCTGAAGCTGTCGCTTCTGCTAATTATACTGTGGTTAGTATAATTTCGAAAGGAGATGTTACGCTTACTTTTGATGCTGCCGCTACAGATGTTAACGGTAATGCTATTGCAGAAGATGTTCCTTATAAAGTTTTTGTTTTAAGCATGGCCGACGGAACAAATGCAACAGCAAACGCTTTGTCTGATCCTTCAGACCAAATTACTCTGGAAAACACTGCTGGAATATCAATTCTTGAAAGCAACATAAATATGTACTCATTTGGAGAAACGTTGGTTGTTAATTCCAAAAACATGGAGTTAAGAAATGCTTTAATAACTATTTATGACATTTCCGGTCGCCAGGTTTATAATGCTGAACTTATTAGTGATGAAGTTCGAATTCAACTTAATAAGCAATCAAGTCAGTTTTATCTTGTGAAAATTAATACTCAAAAAGGA
The DNA here is from genome assembly GCA_030632095.1 of Chlorobiota bacterium. Classification (GTDB taxonomy): domain Bacteria; phylum Bacteroidota; class Bacteroidia; order Bacteroidales; family B39-G9; genus JAADFW01. The sequence continues at coordinate 11,968 of DAOVJU010000002.1, read as the reverse complement.
GATTTTGTTAAGAAGATTTATCTGAAATAAGATGGTATAATCACTCAAATATAAAATTAAAGGTCAGGTGGTATTTATTCCCTGGCCTTTTTTTTCTGCCAGCTATAATTTCCAACGCCCTTGTTGGTGTTATCACCAATAAATGGATAACAAAGAAAATATATATATTATAAAATTTATGAATAATATTCTTTTCATTTTGACATTTTTATTCTTAATGCTTTCATTCTTTGTGTAGTTTTAATGACATTTTCGTTGCCATTTCGATTGATTCGATTGCATATTTTTCACATTGAGAATTTAAATAATCAGGAAGTTTTTTCGGATCAGAATTTAACATCATTTCCGCTTTTGACATTATTGATTCTTGCTCTATTATTGCTTTTATCTCAAAATTCTCTCTTTCCTTGATCCAATCCGACATTAGCTCGGGATACTTTTCCCGGCTTAAATCCCCTGGTTTTTTAAAAATCCAGAATGCAGAGTTTTCATCATATTCTTTAGGCGCAAAATTATAACTCGAGGGAATTTCTGAAATTCCATAATACATTGGAATATAAACAGCCGTAAATGGAGAGCTTAACCCTGTCCATAAAACAGCGCCAAAATTAACCGGAACTCCCGGATCCAAACTTATCACATTGGTATGTACACATCGCCAGACTGCAATTGATCGTTCCGGATCAGGAACATTTTCTTCCAAAAATATGTCATAAGGCGTACCCTTGTAATAGTCTCTTAAAACAATGAAACAAGTTTGAATATTTATTTTTTTTAATGGTTTAATGAACATTGGAAAAACTTCATCTTCATCTGAAACAAAAACTTCCGGGCTTAACAGATCAATAGCCCGCCAAACGCGTAATGTATTGTAATAATTATTTCCCTCTTTTTCTTTCACTCCTCCTCCGAAAACAGAAGCAAAATTGACTTTTTTTTCCTGTGTTAATAGCTCGTTCTCTGAACAAAACGATTTTAAATTCGGAGAAGTTATGAAATTTATAGAATCCCCGAAATCAATTTCCTGAATACGATAACTGTTCGCAGCCACAATATAAGTGCTATCAGGAACCAGAACTGCAGCCCATGATTTTCCTCCCCCTGTTTCCATATACCATACTTCATTAGTATCAGCAACGCCAACTCCACTTGGATATCCTATTCCGTATTGATTGTACAATTCGCCTATAAGTTTAACAAACTGGCGAGCTGTTCTTGAATGTTGCAATGCCAGGTATCGAACTCCTCCGCCAAGTCCATTATCTGTTAATGGATCTGCTTTCATAACACGCTCATTTCGATCCCTTTTTAAAGAAAGTCCACCAGCTATTGCTACTCCATGTTCATTAACAGCAACAGCGTCGCCTTCTGCAAATCCAAGATTAGTTTGGAGAATAAGCATTTCATATTTCCGGGTTGATGGATATGATAAATCAGGTAAATTGTTGATTTTTTCTTCCGCAGAAATCTTAACCAGCATTGATGCTTCAGTTCCACTTAAATCGTTGTTATGTGCAAGTAAAATTTTACCATCAACAGTTGCATTTTTTCCCGCCATTAATAAAAAGCATTCCTGATGTTGTGCTTTAATAAATAACGGAAACGCTATTACAACAAAGAAAATGAGACAGGTTTTGTTAATACACCATCTTATTAAACTATTCATTTAAACCTAATTGAATTTATATTTGTTTAAAAAGTAAGCAATTAGCCGTGGCACGGATAACTAATACAGATAACAACAACTTGCAATTAATATACTAATTATCAAAAGAGCCGTGCTACGGCTTGCTGATTTAATGTATTTATTTACTTTCTGTTTCTTTGTCCATGTGTCCTTCGTAAACCGGATGGAAACAATCAAGAATTTTACATTTTGTAATGGCCTTTGCTGAATGGGGCGCATTAGGCGGAACAAATGCTGCCATTCCGGGTTTCAGTAATTTTATTTCATTATTAATAATAAATTCCATCTGTCCTTCAATGAGATATGTCAACTGTTCCTGCGGGTGATAATGACGTGGAATTTCTGCTCCTTTTTCAAGAGTAAACTGGCCTAAAGTTAAGCTAGTTGAGTGGTAAACCGGGCCTTTAATTCCCGGCAATACTTTTTTCTTTTTACGGGTATTAAAATCTATAAATGGCATATTGGTAATAATTATTAGTTATGGAACTCTTTTTATAAATATATGAAAAATAGGTTTGTAAGTCAAGTATTTTGAATTGTTGACGGAAAAGAGTGATCAGTGAACAGTTGTGTGAATGCGAATAAAAAACATATAATCAATTGAATAAGCATGCGTTACGTTTCAATAAACGTGCGCTATTCGATTCCAAATTCCTCACCTGCGCATTTCCCTGATGATCCAAAATTTCTTTCTTTCTTAAGGCTTGTTTATTCAAATCCAAATTCAGCTATAATACCTAAACGAAGCATGAAACTGTTATAATTAGCCATTCGCCTTTCAGGATAATAATAATTCATAACGTAATAATATATATTAGAATCGAACAATTCCTTTACTGAATAACTGAATTCGAAAACAGGATACACTTTAATATTATCAGTTACCGGTATTTTAACGCCTATATATGCCCCAAATTCATATTGCTGATTAAAATTATTAAATCCCTTTGTAAAGGACGATTCTGTTAAATTATTTTCATAGTAGGTATTTCCAAGGCTATCTGAAAGTTGTGCATCACTTCTATACCGGTTAATTAATGAAAGATGCGTATTCATGCCAACAATTATACGCTTGCCTTCCATCTTTAAAGATATGTATAATCCCGAATAATTAACTCTACCTTCTTCTTTAACATCTAATGTTATTTGAGTAGAATCAATAAGATTGCCATAAACGGAAAACTTTGAAACTACTGGTTTTGTCCAGTACTTTAGTCCCAAACTTGGTTTTATAAATAAATCCCAGCCCAACTTAACTCCAACACCAAAATCCCAACCCATTTTACCTTTCATGGAAAGAATATGTTCTGTTTGAGATGGAAAACTAACAAAATTCCGGGCAAAGTAAATTGGAATCTCCATTCTGAGAAGCTTCCCTCTTTTAACTATAGATTTCTTTTCCGGTTTGAAAAAATCCTGTTCCTGGTAACTTTCCGACTTCTGTTTATCTACCTCTTCGTTTTTTATAGTGTAGTATGCTTCCAGTTTTTTAACGTTATCTTTAAAATCATTTATCAAATCAATTGAAACAATTGTATCGTTAATACTACTGTCCTTCATCAATACTTTAACAAGAAATAAGCTGTCATTATAAGTATATATTGTTGCTTTCTTAAAAGTTTCCGTTGCATAAAATGATAAAATATAGTACTTCTCTCTTTCTGTTGAGTCTATAGTTTCTCCAAGAACCGAATCCAGTATAAACACATTTAGTGTATCCTGACTAATGCATTTTCCAAACATCAAAACAAACAACAATACAAGCTTGAATATAATTTTTTTATTTAACATTTACTTTTCTTGTTATTGTAGTTTTTCCAGATAAGATTTTGATAATTTATCTGCATTTTCAGAAACCAAAAATAATTATAATTAAATTACAAAACCTTTATTGGATGAACTTTTCTTCCCTTTTTAAACTGTAACCATACAATTTATTGAAAATGTTAAATATTTATTTTCTGCCTTTTAAGTGAATAGTTTTTTAGTTTTGTAATTACTAACAATAAAACCTAAATGCTATGTTAAGAATTACTTTATTATTAACCTGTTTGTTTGCGAACCTTATTGTGTTTGCACAAAAACATAATATTCATGGGGATCATGAGAGATGTGCCACAATGCTTTTCTACGAACAAGAAAAACTATTAAACCCGAATTTAGAAAAAGAACAAATTCTTTTTGAATTAAGAATTGATAAATGGATTGCAGATAATTATAATAAAACAAAAAACACAAAGGATATACTTATAATTCCTGTTGTAGTGCATGTTATCTGGCATTTTGGAGCACAAAATGTTTCTATTGAAAGGGTAAACGAACAAATTGAAAGATTAAATTTTGATTACCGGAAAATGAATGAAGATATAGATGATTTACCTGATGAATTTGATCCGTTTGCTACAGACTGTCAAATTGAATTTGCCATGTCAAGGATTGATCCGGATGGCCAGCCAACCGAAGGGGTTACCCGTACCTATACGGAAAATACATCTTACGTTTATAATGCAGCAAATCAGTGGATAAAACACACAGCTGATGGCGGGCATGATGCCTGGGACAGCGACAAGTATTTGAACATGTGGGTTTGCAATATAGATGGTGGAATTCTTGGTTATGCCCAATTTCCATGGGATCCTGATGGAGCGGAAGATGGGGTTGTAATTACCTACTGGGCATTTGGAAATACAACAGGGGACTATGATATGGGGAGAACGGCAACACATGAAATCGGGCACTGGCTTAGCCTATATCATGTTTGGGGTGATGATGGCGGGGCATGCACAGGATCAGATCTCGTGGATGATACCCCAAATCAGGCTGATCATTATTTTGGAACTCCTATTCATCCACAATATTCATGCGGGAGCAATGACATGTTCATGAATTATATGGATTATGTTGATGATGAAGCAATGATTATGTTTACAGCAGGCCAGTCTACCAGAATGTGGGCAGCAATAGACACATACAGAGACGAACTAGGACAGGATTCGCTTCATGTACCATTACCTCCTTTACCGGCACCTGCTTCTTTAGAATCTTCACTTGATTTTAATAATGTTACACTTAACTGGATGTTTAATGCAGATACAAGTTCTTTAAAAGATAGCCTGATCTGCTTTAATATTTACAGAAATGAAGGACATATATATACAATTACTGACACTTCGCTAAGATCATATGAAGATTTGAATTTACCGGATAGTACATACATTTATTATTTAACAGCATTATACAACCTAGATGTTGAAGTTGAATCAAGTGCATCCAACAGTGTTACAGTTAATATTGAAACGCTTTTCCCCCCTGAAAACCTTACAGCAAATGTTGTTGAAAGCAGTGTTGAATTAAGCTGGGATGCTCCCAATAAAGCTGTGTTAATTGGTTACAATGTTTATAGGGATGATGAATTAATTGCAGAAATTGATGATTCGCAATTGACATATACTGACGATAGCTTACCTGATGATACTTATACATACAATTTAAGGTCAGTTGATGATTTAGGTATGACATCAGAACCATCAAATTATGAGGAAGTTGAAGTACTGACATTAAGCCCGGATTTTGAAGCAGATAAAACGCAGGTTCATGGTGGGCATACTGTTAATTTTACGGATCTCACCGTAGGAGATGTTACTGCTTATTCATGGTATTTTGAGGGAGGGATAGCTGATTTTACCGATATTCCTAATCCTGAAACAAGATATGATTCTGCAGGAACTTATAATGTTATACTTACAGTGACAAATGATTTTAATACAAAATCAAGTTCAAAAATTAATTACATTACCTGTTTGTGGGATGTTAAAGTGCAGGAAATAAATGAACAGGAAATTCTGGTATATCCTAATCCTGCAAAAGAACAAATACATATTGAAGTAACCAGAGATATTGAAACTGATATCGTAATTGAATTATATGATTTGGCTGGAAAAATGATTATGCAAGAAACTTTTGTTGATAAAACCAAGATCACACTTAATCTTGAAAATTTAAATACGGGAATTTATACATTAAATGTGCGAACAGGAATTAACACTCACTCTGTAAAAATTACAATTCAATAAAAATAAAATATTAACTTTCCGAAAGTTCTTGCGTTTTTAAAGGCATAAGCTAAAATGAAAACGAAAGGCCTAAGCGGAACAACCTCGGGCTTGCATAGTGCAAGGGATTGTTTTCGTAAATGCTTCGTTGTAAACGATAGCTGTCAGGATCATGTTGACTTTGTATTGTTGACTGGTTACCCGGATAAGACAAATAGCCGCTATCGTTTGTACTTCCTGTGGTTGCATATACTGAATATATATTTATTTCATTATAATAATTTTCAATAATGAAATAAAAATTCATTGCAATCTTAGATACCACAACCTCTTTGTTAATTTTTAAGTCAACATATTTAAACGATGGTATGCGTTCTTTAGCAGACCAGGGATATACATCAGTTTGTTCTGGCTCACCAATTAGATATCCATTATAAGTCAGACTTATTCCCATTGATAAATTTTCAATCGTTTTTTCAATGAATTTAACATTTGGCCCAATATAGTTTTGTCCTTTTCCAAATGTAAATATCAGGTAATTGTTTAATATCTCATCCGGTGTATTTGTATAAGCAATCAATTCGTTTATTGTTGGATACAGATCATATCGAACTGTTTCAATAATATCATTTTTTAACATCCATGTATAGTTAATCCTTAATAATACATTCGGGTTCTTCCCGATCATAAATTGGGCAGAAGCAGTTATTGCTTTATTTTTCAACTTTTCGCCTGAATTTACAATTGTATAATACTTTATAGGATAAGCACCATTGTAAACTTTTAACATTTGTGTATTTAGAAGCCTGATATCATTAAACCTTATTTCTCCCATAAAATATGATTTGAAAAGACAAGTAATTCCTGTTTCAAAATTATTTATACGCTGAGGTTCCAATCTTGGATTATTTATAAAATTATTGGTATAAATAAACATGTATTGTTCAGGAATAAATCTGTTTGTAATTTCAGGATTTTGAGTATATGAATTATAGCTGGTGAAAAGTTTTAATCCTCTAAGCGGTTGAATTGAAATATTTATCCTTGGTAATATATTAATTATCGATTCTGTTTCTGTGAACGAAGAAGCACCCAATGATACATCAGGATCAATTAAATAAGGAGCAACATTCCCTGTTGCCGCATAAATTATGGATGGATCATTTATTTCTTCACCTGCTGAATTATACCAAACATCTTCATCCCTGTATCCTTTTATTTCTGTTGGATTTGATGAATTGTCAACATAAACCACAAAATCATCTTCAATATTTGATGGATGCTGGCCAAACTCATTTACTTCTCCGGCTGTCTTTGCCGGACATAACAAATATGGATCTTTTAACATGTATTGGTTTGAATTAAAACTTTCAACTCTTAAACCTATGTTTGTACTGATCCATTTGTTATTAAAAATATAATTTATAAAAGCAGATTTGTTAACCGGTTCATAAGCCGGTTTTGGTCTTACATAATTTCCATATTCGTCTTTGAGATTAAAAAAATCATCCAGTGTCGGATCATCTTTAATTTTATTTCCATATGGATCATAACCCTGATAGTATACATATGAATATCCGGAATTAAATAATTCATTTGCACTGAACATGTCTATAGTAAACAATGAAGGATCAAGATTGTCTATATCAATCCAGTCAAGGCCATCTATTGGTAAACCAAGTTTTTCTCTCAGCTTAATATCAAACAATGACTGAGCATTAGCATTATATAATCTATTATAGTTTATTATTCCCTGGTATACTCCATTATCATCATAAACAGGCATGGGGTTATGATAATCCAGTTCCAAAATATGATTATTTGCAAGGTTTCTTGCAAGTGTCCACAATCCATACGGATTTATTTCATACTTTGATTCATCGCGTTTTGTATAGCTTCCACCAAAAACAATTTCGTGCTTTTTATAACTTGCTTTTAACAACAGGCTGGCATCGTATTTTTCCCTGCTGCTAATGCCATAAAAATCATGGTGATAACCCGGTACATTCCACATTTGATAAATCATTGATGGTTTAATACCATTTAATAAACCTCCCCCGTTTTCGATATTCATAAAATTAGCATATTGCCCATAAAAGTTATTGTCGTATAAACTATAATAAGTAGAAGTATAATTAAACAATTCAGAATTTATATCAGAAGCTTCAAATTCGACCAATGTATCCCTGAATCCATCATGAAGTTGTCCTTCATAGGGTAATCCCATGTTTTGTGCAATGGTGTCAATACCAAACAATTGGTAGGATCTAATTTTGTGTGTTTTGAACTTGCCTATATAGCCATAGTTAAAGAAATTGTCCTGATGAACCGGGCTTTGCTGTTTCCGGTAATAATTTGAATAATTAAGCTTAAGTTCATAGCCTAATTCAAAATTTCCTGATTTATATATTTGATGATTTATTCGTGCATAGATGTCTGTATTTCTTGTAATTAACTCCGGGTTATTAACTGAATTCATTAAGGCGTTTTCATAAATAAAGACTTTGCTATTATCTAATTTTGTGTAATTACCCAGATCAATTGAAAATTTATTTCCTAATGGAATACTGATTTTTGAATACAAATTAAATTTTTCTCCTCCTGTGTTTTCAAAAAAACTGGTTGTGGTAAGGTCACTCGCAGTTAAATAATCTGCACTTTGTGATGTAACCATGCCTGTTGATGTAGGCATTATCGGATTTTCAGTTATCTCTTCTAAAACATCAGGTTTTACAACTGTACTGCTAATATATGTCGGATAAAAAGTATTTGTATTTGTATATCTGCCGGAAATATAAAAGTGTGGGTATTTATCGCTTTTCATGATCTTGAGAGGCCCTCCAAGATCAAAGTCCAGTATTTTTTCCGAGTATCCCTTTAATGGCGATTCTGAAAAATCGATATTAAATTTTATGGTTTCAGGGTAATCAGGCGTATTCAGATGAAGAAAACCTGTTGTTGAATTATTAAATTCAACAGATGTTTTTGCAATATCAAACGCGAAGTTTTTAATAAAAGAGAAAGGAAAACCTGACGCGTCTTCAATAATAATCCCATCAATAATTATTGCATTATTGTCTGTTGTTATTCCGAAAATCCCGTATGTGTCAATATTATAATTGCTTATTCCGGCAAAAAGCAGGCTCGCTTTTCGATAGTCATTTACCGGCAATAATCTTAATAACTCTCCTGATATAGCCTGATCTTTCATATTAAAATGAAGGATCGTGTCATTATTATCACTTATTTGTTCAGTTTTTTCCTGCGAAAACAAAAATCTACTAAATATTAATCCTAAAAAAATTGTAAAATAAATTTTTCTCATTTTAAAAACTCCTGATGGTTTGGCATATAAGATAAGATATTATCAGTTAATATTATATTATTATTCCTTTGTTTTTAGTAAGAACTTTCCGAAAGTTTTTAACTTTCGGAAAGTTGCCAGCTTATAAAATTCTGTCTACCAAATTCCAGGAATTAGTCTATATTTTACTTTCTGCAAATATTCGGGATATCCTTCAAGTTCGTCTTTAAGCACCTTTTCTTCATTTTTTATTCTTGCAATTATTATAAAAACCAGAAATATTGCCGGAATTACAGCCCAGTATGAAGCTAATGCTACAGGACTCAAAATGTACATGATTAATATTGCTGTATACATTGGATGACGAACAATGGAATAAGGACCCGTAGTAATTACTTTTTGCTTTTCTTCAACCTCAATAATACGTGAAGCATATGAATTTTCCCGTAAAACGAGTACGAAAAGTAAATATCCTGAAAGAACTAATATATCAGCTACTATCACAATACTCCAGGTCACATTTGACCATCCATAGCGAAAGTCAAAACCAGGAATAACAAATGCTACAACAAAATAGATATACGATAGCTTAATAATTAATTTTTGTTCTTTTTCTTTTTCTCTACGCCTCATTCTTCTTTCCAGTAATTCAGGATCGTGTTTTAATAAATATTGAAATACAATTAACAATGGGATTATCATTATTGCAATATAAATCCATGCCGGCCAGTATTGTATTGTTCCTGCAGATAGAAAAAACATTAATCCCATAATGACTACAAACATTGAAAGTCTTTTAAATATTGCAAACCTTAAGCTTTTCAAATTAATTATATCATTACTTTTGGTTTGAATGTTTTCTTTCATGATGCACCTCCATTCATTTTGGTTTTGAAGATTTATTATTTAATTGTCAGCCACAATTCATAAACACCAACTGGCGCAAGGTTACTCACCACTTTGCGGTTCATGAGACTACTTCTTTTAGTTAACGAAAGTGTAACCTGTACCTTGGAATATCCAGCCTTTTAAAAACTATATTTAAACCTCAAAAATCCCAGGTAAAAGTTTGTCCTGTCATTATTTAATTTCATGCTGAATATTTGAGTAAACACCGAAAAGTCAAGATTATCCGCCAATGAAACACTAACTGAAGGACCGGTAAAAAATCCTTCAAGATCAGGATAATACATAAATGAGATGTTTCCGTTTATTAAAGGATTGAACGGGTAGCCTAACTGTGCAAACCATGAAAATTCAGAAAATCCCAGGTCTTTTGAGCCCAACGGTGTAGTTAAAAAAGCCTGAGAACCAATGCCACCACTTAAATCTATTGGATCCTGATCGTATAATCCTTCCATTTGTATAAACATTGAATTTTCAAAAGTATAACCCAAATTAATTGAGGCCAGAAATATTCCGGAAGTATCGTTAAAATTTTCCTTTGGGTGGAAATAACTCATCTCGCCACGAAAGCCAAAATTTTTAATGTTTCCTTCCCATCCTGTTCCTGTTACCCAATCGTTTTCTCTTACTAATCCTGCTAATATTTGTATGTCGTAATTTGCAATATTGATGTGTGTTAATCCTGCAATAGTAATTTTTTCTGTGCTGTCAACTTTTACAGCCAATTCAATTGAAGATGCTGCTCCTGTATAATACTGCATTCTTAATGCATCACTACCGGGTTTTTCTTCATAGTCAAAATCAAAAAACGAATAATTATTGAATAGATCATTTGGGTTCCATACCAGACTTCTACCCCAGTTTATCCGTTGACGCCCTAATGTCAAATTAAAATTACCTGCTGCAAAATCAATAATTGCTCTGTCAATAGTTGTGTTGAACAAAAATGATGGTTTGTCAATTATGTTTGCTGACAAGAAATCAACTCCATCATATGAATTAATTATATCAGCATATCCCGGAAAATTGCGAACATTATCTCCCCAGAAAAACCGGTTCCGCATTTCTAAATTAATGCTTAAATTGTTATTAACATACCAATTAAAATTCAGCCTGTTATGCAAAAGATTATCGTTTATTGACATGCTATCCGGATGGGTGAACATAACGGATTGCATGTTTGAAACATATCCGTTAAGCGACCAGTTTCTTTGTTTGTCTTGTGCTTTAAGTAAGCCTATATTAATTATTGTTATGCAGAATGTTAATATTATGAATTTGTGCTTCATTTTTTTGTATTGCGTTATGCTGGATTTAAATTATTTCTCAGCTCTTTCGGATTTGTAATCTGAAAGTTAATTAAGCAAAGGATTCAAAATCCTTCTATTATTTGGCTCCGGATTACAAATCCGGAGCAGCATAAGAGTCCCCAAGGCACAAGTTAATAGCAGGCACAAGTCAACATCGCTAAAAGCAAACCCACAAGACTTGCGCCAGTGCCATTTCATTTTCAAATTAAACAATTAATAAATTTTCAAATTGCAATTACTTCCTTTCATCACTTATAACTTTTCCATCTTCAATGGTTATTACTCTTCTGGCTTTTTTTACCACTCTTGCATCATGTGTTGAAAAAATGAAAGTAATATTTTCTTCTTTGTTCAGCTTTTCCATGATATCTAAAAGGGTTTCAGTTGATTTTGAATCAAGATTTGCTGTGGGCTCATCAGCTAGAATAAATTTTGGTTTTGAAGCCAATGCTCTTGCCACAGCTACTCTTTGTTGTTGTCCGCCGGAAAGTTTGTTTGGCCTGGCATTCATTCTGTCACCAAGGCCAACTGCTTCAAGTAGCTCTTTTGAACGCTTTTCTCTTTCAACTTTTGACCTTCCCTGCAAATGCATAATAAATTCTACATTTTCCTTAGCTGTTAAAACCGGAATAAGATTATAAGCCTGAAATACAAACCCAATATTATTCATCCTGAAATCGATTAACTTTGAGGATTTAAGGCTTCCAAT
>DAOVJU010000158.1 GCA_030632095.1 Chlorobiota bacterium | reverse complement strand
TATTATCATCTATTAGTTTATCGGCAATTCTTCTACGTGCTTCCTTAATATTTACTGTTGCAACTTTTGATAACTTAAAAATAGCATCGCCTAATTTCTTCTGCTCTTCGCCTTCAGCAAAAGAGCTAATAGCATCTATACCTGATTTAAGAATATTATTTGAAGTATCATAAACAAATACATCAACAATATCTTTATATATACCAATTTTATCTTCTCTCTTTATGCCTTTTAGTTTCTCAACTCTCAAAAGTGTTGATTCAGCAGCATAAATATACATCATCATATCTGAAATGTTAAATAATATTTCCTGCTCATAAATTAAATATTTTTCAAAACATTCTGATATTGAGTCAATCAAAATTAATGTGGCATTCTTAAAATTTTTAATATATCTTTTCTTCTCAGAATACCAATCCTCATTGTCTGTTTTTTCTTTATAAATATTTTCAATATTATCTTTAAGATTTTTTGCAATACCAAACAAATCAAACTCACCTTTCTTTGCAGCTTTAAGAGCAGTATCTACAATTAATATCCTGTTTATTTCATTGGTTCCCTCAAAAATCCTGTTAATCCTGGAATCCCTGTACGCTCTATCGACCGGCATATCAGCAGAATATCCTAACCCTCCGTGAATTTGCACTGCTTCATCAACAATATAATCTTGTGCTTCAGAGGCATAAACCTTCAATAAAGCACATTCTACTACAAACCTTGAAACACCTTCTATATTAGCTTTTTCTTTATCTTTTCCCTGAGATATATACAAATCAATAGCATCCTGCACATCTTTCGAGGCTCTGTAAACAGCTGATTCTGCAGTAAATGATTTAATAACCTGTTCTGCCAATTTGAATTTTATAGCTCCAAAATTAGAGATTAAAGAACCAAATTGTTTTCTTTCATTTGCATATTTAACTGAATGTGAAATTGCTCGCCTGGTAGCACCTAATACTGTAGCACCTAATTTAATTCTTCCATTATGTAAGATAGTTAAAGCTATTCTAAATCCTTCACCTCGTCTACCAAGTAAATTCTCAACCGGAACTTTAACATCATTATAAAATATTTGTCGGGTAGATGAACCTTTAATTCCCATTTTCTTTTCTTCAGGATTTAAGGTAATTCCATCCCATTTGCTTTCAACAATAAATGCACTTAAAATCCTGTCATTATCAATTTTAGCAAAAACAGTCTGTATATCAGCAAAACCACCATTAGTAATCCACATTTTTTGTCCATTCAAAATATAGTATTTCCCATCTTCAGATAATGTGGCTTTAGTTTTACCAGAATTTGCATCTGATCCTGCATTTGGCTCAGTAAGGCAATATGCTGCTGTTAATTCACCTGTTGCAAGCCTAGGAATATATTTTTCCTTTTGTTCTTTATTTCCATAATACAATGTAGGAAGTGTACCAATTCCGATATGTGCCATGTATGCTACCGAGAAGGAATGCGCACCGCCCATGGCCTCACATGCTTTCATTGAAGTTAAAAATGATTGATCAAAACCATCATACTCTTCAGGCACAGATATTCCTAACAATCCAAGTTCTCCTGCTTTCTCAATTAATTCTTTCATTAATCCGGGTTCTGCACTATCAATTCTTTCAAGATGCGGGTAAACTTCTGCCTCAAGAAAATCCTCACATGTTTGAACAATCATCATTTGTTCTTCATTAAATTCTTCAGGTATAAATATATTCTTTGCATCAGTTTCTTTAACCAGAAACTCTCCACCTTTTATTAAATCATTTTTGTCCATATCATGTATAATTTTAGAGATTAAAGTCAAAAAGTACAATTAAAGCGCAAAGATAAAATAACCAAAATAATAATCCTAAAGAATTAATCTCATTGCGTTAACGAAAATCATTTTCGATTTATATTCATTATAAATTATTGCTTTCTACTGATTATCAAATCTTTACATTATATGTGTATAACTATATATTTAAACAAAAATAATTTTGTATATATTTGCGCACTTTTATAATTAAAGCTATTTAGTGCGTGTCTATAAAGTCAAGAGTTTGTTCAGAAAGTTCGAGTTCTAGGCTTGCGAAGCCTGAAAAATGGAAGTTTACTTTTGTAAATGACCATTTTGAAAGCAAGCATAACGACGAAATCGGACTTTATGGACAGACTCTATTTAATTAAGCACAAACCAATTTAGTTAGATGCATAAATCTATTATAGATACCACTTATAATAAATAAATCACAAAATAAGGATATATAGAAATGAAAAATCTCAAAATAATTGTGTTAGCTAAGCAAGTACCTGATACACGAAATGTAGGAAAGGATGCTATGAAAGCTGATGGTACAGTTAACAGAGCAGTATTACCTGCAATTTTTAATCCTGAGGATTTAAATGCATTAGAACAAGCACTACGTATTAAAGATAAATATTCAAATACCACAGTTACAGTATTAACTATGGGCCCCGGAAGAGCTGCAGAAATTATTCGTGAAGGCCTTTATCGTGGTGCTAATAACGGATATTTGCTTACCGATCGCAAATTTGCCGGTTCTGATACACTTGCTACTTCTTATGCGCTTGCACTGGCAATTAAAAAATTAGCTCCTTTTGATATCATCATATCGGGCAGGCAGGCAATTGATGGTGATACAGCACAAGTTGGGCCTCAGACAGCCGAAAAATTAGGAATTCCTCAAGTAACCTATGCTGAAGAAATCATGGAAGTTAATGATAAGGAAGTAATTGTGAAAAGAAGGCTGGAACGTGGTATTGAAATAGTAAAAGCTCCAAGTCCTGTTGTTATTACAGTTCATAGTTCTGCGCCTGCATGTAGGTCAAGAAATGCAAAGTATCTTATGAAATATAAACATGCATCAACTGTTACTGAGAAGCAAGATACTACTACTGATTATGAGCAACTTTATCAAAACAGACCTTATCTTGATATTGAAGAATTAAGTGTAAACGATATTGGTGCAGATATAGAATGGCTTGGCCTTTCCGGTTCACCAACCAAAGTAAAAGCAATTGAAAATGTTGTTTTACAAGCCAAGGACGCTAAAATGTTAACAGGTTCCAACAGCGATATTGAAGGTATGATGAAAGAACTTATTGAAAATCACACCATTGGATAATCTAAAATAATAATTTTTTGTGCTCGAAACTTTGAACTATAAACTTGAAACTTTGAACTCATTGCTAGTAGTACAAATCTCAAAATAATTAATTTAAAATAACAACATAAAAAACATACAAATGAGTAACGTTTTTGTATACTGCGAAATAGATGAAGGACAGGTTGTTGATGTTAGCCTGGAATTACTTACTAAAGGTAAAAAATTAGTTAAAGAAATTGATAGTAAACTAGAAGCAGTTGTAATAGGAAGCGATTTGCAAAATATTGAGAAACAAGTCTTTCCGTTTGGAGTTGATGTATTACATGTTGCAGATGAAAAAAGATTATATCCTTATCAAACACTCCCACATGCCTCTATATTAACAAAACTTTTTGAAGAGCAAAAACCTCAAATAGTACTTTTTGGAGCCACTTCTATTGGCCGTGATATAGCTCCACGTATTGCCTCGGCACTTCGTTGTGGCTTAACAGCCGATTGTACAAGTTTGGTTATAGGCGATCATTTTGATAAAAAAGCAAACAAGGAATACAAAGGCCTTCTTTACCAAATCCGTCCTGCTTTTGGTGGTAATATTATTGCAACTATTATAAATCCTGAAATGCATCCACAAATGGCAACAGTGCGTGAAGGTGTAATGAAAAAAGAAATTCACGATGCAAAATATAAAGGAAAAATAAATAAGCTGGATGTAGAAAAATATGTAAACAAAGAAAATTTCGTTGTAAAAATTATTGAAAGGCATATTGAAGCCAAGAAAATAAATATAAAAGGAGCCCAGATAATAGTAGCAGGTGGTTATGGAGTTGGTTCTGCAGAAAATTTTAAATTATTATATGAATTAGCTGATGTTATTGGAGGTGAGGTAGGTGGATCAAGAGCAGCTGTTGATGCAAATTATATTGAACATGAACGTCAAATTGGTCAAACAGGTATTACTGTACGTCCTAAGCTATATATTGCGTGTGGAATTTCAGGTGCCGTGCAACATAGAGCAGGGATGGATGAATCAGCAATGATTATTTCAATTAACACAGATCCTATTGCGCCAATTAATGCAATTGCAGATTATGTTATTGAAGGTGATGTAGCTCATGTTATACCTAAAATGATTAAATATTACAAGAAAAATTCTAAATAGTGACAATAAGAAAACTCCAAATTTCAATAAACAAACTAAATAATTGAATAATTAAAGCTATGGCAAATTTTTATACAGATAACAAAGATTTAAAGTTCCACCTTTCGCATCCTTTAATGGAGAAAATAGTTAATCTGAAAGAAAGGAATTTTGCAGATAAAGAAAAATACGATTATGCTCCATTAGACTTTGAAGATGCAATGGATTCATACAAAAAAGTAATAGAAATTGTTGGAGAAATATGTGAAAACATCATTGAACCAAATGCTGAATCTGTTGATCAGGAAGGCGCTCATCTTAAAGATAATGAAGTAATTTATGCTAAAGGAACTCAAGAAGACTATGATGCTCTTGTTAAGGCTGGATTAATTGGAATGACATTACCAAGAAAATATAATGGTCTTAATTTCCCGATAATTCCATATATAGTAGCAGGTGAGATGATTTCCAGAGCTGATGCCGGATTTGCCAATATATGGGGATTGCAGGATTGTAGCGAAACTTTACATGAATTTGGATCAGATGAGATTAAAAAAGAGTTCCTCCCCAGGTTTGCTGAAGGAGCTACTGCTGCTATGACTTTAACTGAACCGGATGCAGGATCGGATTTGCAAGTGGTTCAGTTAAAAGCTACATACGACGAGAAAAATAATATTTGGTATCTAAATGGTGTTAAACGTTTTATAACTAATGGTGATGCAGATATTTCATTAGTGTTAGCACGCACTGAAGAAGGCTCAATGGACGGCAGAGGATTATCATTGTTTGTTTACGACAGGGCTGAAAATGCTATGACCATTCGTAGAATTGAAAACAAACTTGGAATTAAAGGATCTCCTACATGTGAATTGGTATTTAAAAATGCACCTGCAAAAATAGTTGGCGACAGAAGATTAGGTTTAATAAAATACGTGATGACCTTAATGAATGCTGCCAGATTAGGTGTTGGAGGGCAATCAGTAGGAATCTCGGAAGCTGCATACCGTGAAGCATTAAAATATGCACAGGAAAGAACTCAATTCGGGAAAGCAATTATCCAGTTTCCTGCAGTTTATGAAATGCTAACTAAAATGGAAGTAATGCTTAAAGCAGAACGATCATTACTATACGAAACTGCCAGATTTATTGATATTTACAAGCTCTATAATGAGATTTCTGATGAACGAAAACTTGAAAAAGAAGAAAAGCAAGAGCAAAAAAAATATCAACGTTTAGCTGATATATTTACTCCTATGCTAAAATTAATAGCCAGCGAATATTCAAATCAAATTGCATATGATTCACTTCAAATACATGGTGGAACAGGTTTCATGAAGGATTTCCCGATTGAAAGAATCTATCGTGATGCACGTATTACAACTATTTATGAAGGTACTTCACAACTCCAGGTTGTTGCAGCCATAAGAGGAATTAGTACTGGTGCTTATTTAAACAGAATGCGCGATTACGAAGCAAATAAAGTAAAACCAGAACTTGAGTTCTTACAGCATACTTTGTTCAGAATGGCTGATGAATATGAAGCAGCAGTAAATAAAGTCACTAATGTAGGCGATACTGAATACCTCGATTTTCATGCACGAAGATTAGTTGAAATGGCTGGTAATATCATTATGGGTCATTTATTATTAGCAGATACCATGCGAGATGAAAGCTACAAAAATGCTGCTGAATTGTTTATTAAAATGGGGCATGCTGAAAATAAAGAAAAAGTAGATTTCATTAACAATATCAATCTAAAAGAAATGGGAATGTATAAAAGGGAACTGAATTAAGAATTAAGATTTATGATTTAAGATTAGCATAATAGAAAAAATTGAGCCGGTGTGATGAGCATCGGCTTTTTTATTAATAACCTGAGTTCGATATAAAATTATTATACGAACAAATTTCCTGCAAAACCGGACATTATCTGTTCGAAAATAAAACAGATATTAAGAACTAACATATTTGTCATTTGTATTATATAGCTGTATATCAACTCAATGGCATGATTTGCCTGAATATTGCTATAACTTCATGAGGTTGAATGTAATTGCTTATTAATTATATCGGAACCTCAATAAACTGAACATATAATTAATAGAAGCAAACAGACTTATTTATACTAATAATAAAACGGTTATTATGTTAAAAAAAGTACTTAATCTTATCCTGGTTATAACCAACTTATATATAATAAGTAATGGGCAAACCACAGCTTTGAATTATTATTCTGTTAACGATGGCTTATCCCACAATGTTATTAATTGCATCTTTCAGGATTCCGAAGGTTTTATATGGTTTGGTACACAAAATGGTTTAAACAAATTCAATGGCTATAACTTTAAAAAATATTTTCATGATCCGACTGATACCATGTCAATTCTCAACAGTTGGATATATTCAATTACGGAAGATAATGCAGGTAATATATGGATTGGTACCAGGTATGGATTAAATAAATATGATAAGAAAACAAATTGTTTCACCCGATACATACATGATGACCTGGATAAGCATTCTATTTATGGCAATAATGTACATGGTGTTACTATAACAAAAGAAGGTAATATTGTTGCAAATACCCTCCCTGCTATTAATATACTAAATCCAAACACCGGGAAATTTATACATCATGTTAATTCCAAACCTGCTTACAGTACAGTGGGAGATATGTGCCAGCCGATAATAGAAGATAATGAAGGCTTATTGTGGATTGCCTCAGGTAACGGATTAAGTTGTTTTAATCAGGAAACAAAGAATTTCACGGATTTCACATATAATAAGAACGATCTTAACACAATTTTTAGTAAAAATATTACAGCCTTATGTAAAGATAAACTGGGAAATATCTGGATAGGAACATGTAGCGGGTTGAATTTTTATGATATAAAAACCAAAGAAATCCAAAGATTTTATCTGCAGGATGGAGAAAATAATTATATATGTTCAATAACTGTAGATCATATGGGTGATATCTGGGTTAGCACAGGTGCAGGAGGGCTAAATAAAATAGTTATTCATGAAGATAAAAATGCTCCTTCCAGTTCTAAAGTTTTTGGTAAAGGAGATAATATTCAGGATTTTTTTGTTCGTGACTTCGTAGAATCGCTATATATGAATAAATCAAATGTATTATGGATAGGAACCATAAATGGAGTATATAGTATCGATCTGAAAGATAAGAAATTTAAGCTATATAGTAAATCATCAAATATTAGTTCTATCGATCTCTTAGATAATGGTATCGCTTCAATTTATAAAGACAATAACAATATGATATGGATTGGGAACTGGGGTAGAGGATTAAATTTATATAATAGAGAAACAGGCGATGTACAGCATTTTTCAGAGCATTTTT
>DAOVJU010000463.1 GCA_030632095.1 Chlorobiota bacterium | reverse complement strand
GATATTTTAAAAGATAAAATAATTCATGAGTTAATATCTTTGCAAATGTTTCGCTTTCATAGTTAATATTTAATAAGGATTGCCGATGAAAAACTATTTCCCGGTCAAGCCTGTTTTTTAGCATTTCTAAACTGATTAAGTATTCATTGTTTTGAAAATTCCCATCAAAACGGACACCAGCTGTTATTTTGTAATCCTCAAATAAATCTGTTGTTCCAATCTTATTATAAACATTAAAGCCAGGATTAAAATAAAATGCACTTCCTGTATAAGGCTGATAAGTACTATTAAGAAAACTATAGTCAATTTGAGAAACTAAATAATTGGTATAAAAACTTGTAAAATATACCAATTGTTTCGGCAATTCAAATTGGCCTTTTTCAATTTCAGCTTCTAACTGATTTAAACTATCAATAAAACGAATTCCCTCAGTTATTTCAAAATCACCTTTATAGTCAAATATATAATTGTTAATATCAATATAACCGGGTGGAACAGAATCTTTTAATGTTGAAAAGTTTAATATAATACTATCAATTTTAAATCCTGTTGAATTTTCGCTTTCTTCAAACATGTTTTCCTGCTCTGACAATTTCCCGGTTAGTAGTTCCCTGAATTCTGTGTTGAATATTTCATCACTTACATTATGTCCATCTTCAAGAATCCCTGAATACATTGGATATTTACCATCGTAATATAAAATTTCAGTATACATGTTTTGATCTGACAAAAAATCGTGTTCAATCACGTTTCTTTTATAATTTGATACAGGATAAGTAGAAGCAAAGTATCGATAATGAATACTTGTATCAATTGATGCTATTACTGAATCGTAAGATGCTTTCCATCTGTTTAAAATTCCATTTTCATCACTTAAATACACGTATGAATTTCTACTTGTTTCGATAGGATATTTTTCACTAAAATAATCTGATCCTGCAATTCTTTTAAGTTTTCCGGATGCATTCATATAATCATAAATAAACATATCGTATGTATCTTTTGTATCTATTCGCTGGTATTTGTCCAGTTTAACAGTATCGTTTACCCGGTTTGAGCTAAAAATAATTTTTTCTGAATTTTCAATGAACCTGGGATTAAGGTCATCGGCTTCATCCCTGGTTAATCGTTGGCTGGTCCTGGATGTCAGATTATAAACATACAAATCGGTATATCCTTTATCTATTGCTGAGAACACTATTTTTCGTCCATCGTCTGCATAATCTAAATCTAAGACCTTATCAAGGTCAAAAAGTTCATTTTTTTCAATTTCTTTTGTTTCAGTCAGGTAGTAATTCATATATAAATGACCTTTTTCTTCAGTTATAAAATTCAATAATTTACCAGTAGGGTGCCATGCTAATATGGGAAAAGAATAATCAGTAATTTGCTCAAGTTTATGGCCTTTCTTATATATACGTTTTTTCCTGCCCTTATTTATATCATATAGCCATATCTTATATTGACCCAGTTCGTTAGTAACATAGGCGAAATATTTTCCATCCGGGCTTACTTTCAACTGTTTATAAACTAAATTCTTTTTGGGTTTCTTAAATAGTGGAGTTGCATCAGGAATTTTTCTTTCTTCATTTGAAATTGTATATTTTATCTCATAATAATTTAACCATTCATCGGCCAAATCCTTTAGAGGAATTCCCAAAACGTACATAAATCCACTCTCAACATTTTTGCTTAACCTGGATAAATATAAAATATTAGGGATTACAGATTGACCATAAGATTCAGCAATATACCTCCATATAGAATGTCCGGCATAAACAGCTTCCGCACCTATCAGCCGGTTGAACTTTTTGTAACGCTTACTTAAAATCCCATCGCGTACATAGTTATCTAATTCAATACTCCATTCTTGTGCAACATAAGAAATTAAACCATTAATATACCATTCGGGGAAATTAAGTAATATTGTATTTGTTACTTTATCTTTAATATCGTTACCATAAAGCATTTCATTCACTATAACTTCTGCAATAGCAGCAGATATTTGTTCTTTAAACTTAATATATTCCCCTTCAAAATACAGGAATACTTTATTGTTGACTATTTTAGTCACTCCTCCTATATTATACTGGTCTTTTCCGGTAACCAGGCCAATATTACTTTGTTTGAAATCAGAATTTTTGTTGTAAATAATTAAAATAATCCGCTTATTTAGTGAATAATCAAATATATCTTCTAATTCGTTAATCCTTTCACCAGCATATTTCCCTGTAAATTGGGCTAATTCCCTTCCACCATAATAAAAATATGTATCTACCTTATTGAATCGGTAATATTGCCAGTAAAAATCAATATACTGCACTCTGCTTTTACCAAATGTCATTTGATGCCCATTATAGAACTGAGCATTTGCATTTAAGCCCACAACTATAAAGAGTATGAAAAAAATGTTTCTACTTATGTATTTTATTTTAATCAATTGGTAAACCTTATTTTACAGTTTTTCTGTTCTTTTTTTTAAAGCTTCATATAAAATAATTCCGCTTGCTACCGATACATTTAAAGACCCTATATTACCCAAAACAGGAATTTTAACTATTTCATCAGATTTGCTTAGCAAATCTTTTGACACACCATTTTCTTCTGAACCCATTATAATTGCCATGGGCCCTTCATAATTAACCGAGGCATAACTTCGTGATGCTTTTTCGTTAGCAGATATAATCCTTAACCCGCTATTCTTTAAAAATATTACTGCCTCGTTAATATTTTTCACCCTGCAAACAGGAATATAGTTTAATGCACCTGCAGAGGTTTTAATAGCATCGTTACCTATTTGCGCCGATCCCTTGCCTGGGATTACCAAAGCATTTACCTTAGCACATTCAGCTGTTCTTGCTATTGCACCAAAATTTCTAACATCTGTAATACGATCGAGTATAAGAATAAACGGCGATTTACCTTGTTCAAAAAGCATTGGAATTATAGCTTCTATATTTTGGTAAACTATTGGTGAAATAAATCCAATTATGCCTTGATGATTACCCGAATTAATCCGATTTAACTTTTCAACCGGCACATATTGAAAGGGTATTGATCTTTGCTTTAGCATTTTGAACAATTTCTGAAACAAATCTCCTTTTAAACTATTTTTAATCAATATTTTATCGAACTCTTTCCCAGAGTTAATTGCTTCGATACATGCTCTGACACCAATTATATGACTAACTTTTTTACTCAATGGTTGTTCAATATTAATTTATTCTATTTATTCAGCAATACTAAAGACCAAACCTCCCCGCCAAGTATCAACTGCCTGGTTCCAAATTTGACTATATAACTCATCTCTTTTCAAGGCATAATTATTCCCGGTAAATGAATTGGCAATATAAACAAAAGTAAACTCTAATATAGGATCACTTGTTCTATGTCCGTATGACCATCTCTCCATGTCACTTGATTTGTATACATTTTTTGGTGGACCTAATACAATAAAAATCATTCCCCGGTCAGTATTCCAACCCTCGGTGTATGATGTAAAATATTTATTGGCCAATTGAACACGATTATAATAAATACGTATTAGTTCACG
>DAOVJU010000093.1 GCA_030632095.1 Chlorobiota bacterium | reverse complement strand
TGATTTTATAATCAATTTTTTTAGTTGTTGTTAAAATATCATCAAAAAACCAGTCAAGATTTTTTTCTGTTTTTTCTTCAAATATTTTTCTGATATCTTCAGGGTAAGGGTGTTTATATTGCCATTTTTTAAAAAATCCCTGCATAATTTCATTAAACTTTTCTTCACCCAGGTAATTCATTAAGTAATGAAATGATAATGCTGTTTTAGAATAAAGAATAGCTGCATAGCTTTGTAGGAAATAATCTTCAGAATGAAGGTTGGCAGGCTGGTCAAGATTAGTTCGTGCCATCATTAAATACTGCAATTCATGTAATGTCTTATATGGATAGTTTTCAATTCCTAATATTTTCGCCATTTTTTCATTAACAATCAATTTATAAATTCTGTTATCAGGATATTTTATCTGCATATATCTTATTTCGCTGAATGTATTTATTCCTTCATCCATCCATGTATATCTTCTTTCGTTAAAGCCAATCATTCCATAAAACCAGTTATGGCCAACCTCGTGCATAATTATCATTTCGAGCATTAATGGTTTTTTTACCTTGGCAATAACAGTTATTGTCGGATATTCCATTCCACCACCTGCTTTGCATCCTCCCAGAACAGCAGAACAATTATTATACGGATATTCTCCATACCATAAGGAATAATAGTAGAGTGCATCGTTAATATATTCTAATGAGTTTAACCAGATATCTGCATTGATATTAGTAAACATTGCCCATGTACTTACTTTTCTCCCCGTATTTGGCAATTCCACTTCTCCTTTTAAAACATGGTATCGTTTATCGGCAAACCATGCAAAATCATGTATGTTCTTTTCTGTATAATGTAGAGTTTTTGTTAATGAATCAGAAGGAGGAATATCCATGTCTTCTTTATCAAAATTT
The DNA here is from genome assembly GCA_030632095.1 of Chlorobiota bacterium. Classification (GTDB taxonomy): domain Bacteria; phylum Bacteroidota; class Bacteroidia; order Bacteroidales; family B39-G9; genus JAADFW01. The sequence continues at coordinate 8,424 of DAOVJU010000093.1, read as the reverse complement.
TCTATTGCTATGGTTTTTTTTACCTTTTCTTCAAGCCATTTTGTTTCATCTTCATTCATTAAATTACCTGTAGCGCCAACAACATAATTTTTAGGTAATGTAATAGTAACATCAAAAGAACCAAATTCAGAATAAAATTCACCCATATTAAGATATGGCATCTGGTTCCATCCGTATTTGTCATATACTGCTGGTTTTGGATACCATTGTGTAATTTGGTAAGATTGTTTTATATGCCCTAATCGCGAGGTAACTCCCTTTGGAATTTTTACATGAAATGGAGTGGTAATAATTATTTTGTCGCCGCTTTTTAAGGGTTTATTTAATATTAACTTACAAATATCTACATGTACAGAATCATATTCCCATTTTATTTGTTTACCATTAACTTTAAAGTCAAGAGAATCAATATAGCCTCTATGAGATTCTAGATTAAAAAGCTTATATTTTCCACTATTCTCAATTTTTTGTGCCGCTAATGCAGTAGAATTGTTGTCATAAGCATTGGGCCATAAATGGAAATAGATAAAATTTAGATTATTAGGCGAATTGTTTATATACTCAATAGTTTCATCTGCAAACAATTCATGGTTAACATCATCTAAGCTGACATTGATCTTATAATTTACTTCCTGCTGGAAATATTCCTGGGCAAATGAATTAGTAATCGAAAATTTGATTATGATAAAAAGAATGAAAAATACTTTTGTCTGTCTCATAGTAATTGTGATAAGATGAAAAATAAATAATTGCAAATATTAAAATATCTATTATTTTGATAAAACTAATTGTATTAAACTGTTGATTTAATGAACTCAATTGTAGAATAGTTGCATTAAATTTTTAAAATATATTATTAAAATATCTAGTTTGTATTTAGAGATATTGATTTAATGACGTATAAAAGTTTGAATAGTTACAATATTTTTGCTAAAAATTATACCGGACTCATTCATTAAAATCAGGAAATGTATGATTTATGAATTAAGCAATGAGTTTATATTTGTAGCTTATATTCATAAATATCAGTGAATCTGTGGCATTTAATAACTGAATAGTTACGAAATTTGAAATTGCAAATAAAGATCAACTGACTTTTTCCTTGCTTATTTCTTTCTTTTTTTCTGGCGAATTATTTCTATCGGGTGGTTTAGCTTTCTTTTTAAGCGAAATATTTGCTTTACTTTCTTCTTTTTTTAGTAATCTTTCAATGTTTTTCTGATGTGTAAACAGGAGAAGTACTGAAATTATTAATGAAAAAATTACTAATGAAGTGGTTGTTGTTTCAAAAATAACTATGATTAAGATAGGAAATGAAAATCCTGCAACCATTGAACTTAACGAAACATATTTTGTTGTAAGTAATGTAATAATAAATATAATCATTGCAATAAGGGCAGAATATGGATGAATTGCTATCACTATACCCATTAAAGTGGCAACACCTTTACCGCCCCTAAAACCAACATAAATTGGAAAAATGTGGCCAATCAATGCAGCTATGCCAAGTAAAAGTTGAAAATTTATGAAGTCACCGGTTTTAGGAATATAATAGTTGCTTAAATGAATTAACTGGACCGCTGAGCATCCCTTAAATATATCAAAGAAAAAAACAGGAATTCCTGCTTTTATTCCTAATACACGAAATGTATTTGTAGCGCCTGCATTTTTACTTCCATAATCCCGGATATCTATTTTATAGAAGTATCTGCCTATCCAAACACTTGAAGGAATTGAACCAAGTAAATAAGCAAGGATCAATAGCGCTATATTAACAATAATATGCATTTTGTTGTGCCATATGTATCAGTTACCAAATGCAAAATAGCGAATTTATATTAGCCCGACAAATACTAATACTGTATTCGCATATATATGCCTGAACAACAGCTTGTTGCTATAGTTATTTTTATTTTACTACTGTTCAGTCTCCTATAAAATTGAATAGCGAACATTATTTACTCCCAGTTGCCTTCCCGCAATTTGTGCATGAGGGCTCTGCCGTTTGAACATTTGAACAACGAATTAAGAAGTGTGTTTTGATTTTCAGCTTTTCAAGTAATTTCGTGCTTTTTAAACCGGACTCAATACTTTAAATGAATAAAACGATTCTACTTTTCATCTTTAAGAGCAGCTTGTGCAGCAGCTAATTTAGCTATTGGAACCCTGAAAGGAGAACAACTTACTTCATCTAAACCAATTTCGTGGCAAAATTCTACAGATTCAGGATCTCCTCCATGCTCTCCGCAAATCCCTATATGAAAATCAGGCTTAACTTTTCTTGCAAGTGATACTGTCATTTTCATTAGTTTACCAACTCCTGCTTTATCAATTGTCTGGAAAGGATCTTTATCATAAATTCCCTTGTCAACATAAAGTTGAAGGAATTTGCCGGCATCATCACGGCTAAATCCACATGCCATTTGTGTTAAGTCATTTGTTCCAAAACTGAAAAAATCGCATTCCTTCGCCAGTTCATCTGCAGTTAATGAAGCCCTGGGAACTTCAATCATTGTACCTATTTTAAAATTAACGTTTTCAGCATTTAATTCCCTGGCAACTCTAAGTATTACTTCTTTTATAATTGTATATTCCTTAACATTACCTGCCAATGGAATTTCAATCCAGGGTTGGGCATCTTTTACATTAAGGGCTGCTTTATATATTGCCCTTGCCTGCATTTCAGATATTTCAGGATATATAACAGCAAGGCGGCAACCACGGAATCCTAACATAGGATTGAATTCGTGAAGGTCCTCAATAGTTTGCTTAATAGAATCAACACTAACTCTAAGCTCAGAAGCAACTTTTTCAATATCTTTCTCTTCCCTTGGAAGAAATTCATGTAATGGAGGATCTAATAATCTTATAATCGCAGGTTTACCTTTAAGGACTTCGAATATTCCCTCAAAATCTGTTTGCTGGAAGGGTTCAATTTTATTGAGTGCTTTTACCCTATCTTCTTTATTTTCAGCAAGGATCATTTCCCTTACTGCATTAATTCTTGATTCCTCAAAAAACATATGTTCTGTCCTGCAAAGGCCAATTCCTTCAGCACCAAATTTCATTGCTGTAGCAGTATCTTCAGGTGTATCAGAATTTGTTTTAATAATAAGCTTTTTATACTTATCCGCCCAGTTCATCAGTGTTTCAAAATGTCCTATAAGTTCAGGTTCAACAACTGGCAACTTAACACCATATACTTTACCACTTGAACCATTTAATGAAATAAAATCGTTTTCCTTAAATATCTTACCACCAATAGTAAGCGTTTTATTTTTTTCATTAATCTTAGCATCTCCACATCCTGCAATACAACATTTACCCATTCCTCTTGCAACTACAGCAGCATGTGAAGTCATTCCTCCACGGGTTGTTAAAATTCCCTGGGCAGCATCCATGCCCATTAAATCTTCAGGGGAAGTTTCAATTCTTACCAGTATTACTTTCTCACCATTTTGATTTTTATCATATGCATCCTGGGCATTAAAAACAATTGATCCAACTGCAGCTCCTGGTGATGCAGGAAGCCCGGTAGCTAGTGCTTTCGTTTCTTTTTCAGTTTTTGTATCAAATTGAGGATGTAATAATTGGTCTATTTGTTCAGGGGAAATACTAAGGACAGCTTCTTTTTCTGTTAAAAGGCCTTCTTTTACCATATCAACCGCAATTTGAACAGAAGCTGCTGCTGTTCGCTTACCACTTCTTGTCTGAAGCATATATAGCTTTCCTTCTTCTATGGTAAATTCTATATCCTGCATGTCGCGGTAATGCTTTTCAAGTGCATCCCTGTATCCAACAAGTTCTTTATAAAGTGTTTCATTTTGGTTTTCCAATGCAGAAATCGGCAAAGGGGTTCTAATTCCGGCAACAACATCCTCGCCCTGGGCATTCATCAAATATTCACCGTAAAACTCATTTTTCCCGGTACTTGGGTCCCTGGTAAAACACACACCCGTACCTGATGTTTCACCTTTATTCCCATATACCATTACCTGGACATTAACTGCAGTTCCATTAATTTTTTTTGGAACATTATTTAGTTTACGGTAAACTATAGCACGGTTATTATTCCATGAACTAAATACAGCTTCAATACCCATCCTTAATTGTTCAAATGGATCTTGTGGAAATTGTTCACCAATTTCTTTATCAACCAGTATTTTGTACTTTTCAACAAGACTTTTAAGATCATTAGCATCCAGGTCTGTATCAAATTCAACATTTTTTTCTTCTTTAAGGGCTTCAAGTTCTTTCTCAAATAATGCACCATCAATGTCCATTACTACATTTCCAAACATTTGCATAAACCGCCTGTATGAATCCCATGCAAATCTTTCATTTTCGGTTTTTTTAGCAAGTCCTAAAACAGAATTATCATTTAAACCTAAATTAAGAACAGTATCCATCATACCTGGCATTGAAATAGCAGCCCCCGAGCGAACAGAAACTAGTAACGGATCATCAACATCACCAAATTTTTTACCCATCTTATTTTCAAGCTTAGCCATATGTGAATGATATTCTTCTATTACTTCTTGTGGAAGTGTTGTGTCCCATTTGTTATAATAAGCCCTGCAAGCATATATTGAAACAATAAATCCGTGAGGGACAGGAATTCCAAGTGAGGTCATTTCACATAAATTTGAACCTTTACCACCTAAAACTGTCTTCATTGAAGCATTTCCTTCTTCAAAACCGTAAACATATTTTTCACTCATTTTTCTTGAAATTAAATTATATATTGAAATTCATTATTTTACAGAAAGGATTGCAAATAAAGTAATTTATCTGGATAACTAAAAGAGAATTTTGAAAAATTGATGCTGTTAAGGATTATTTAAAATTTGATTAATTTTCAGGTTAAAAAACTATATTTGATATTAAAGGGATGTACGACAAAATCCACTTTTATACCTAAATCTTCTGAAGGGAGCCATCACACGATATTTATATCCTTTCGCCACTTTTTTGTTATTAAAGGGACTTCCAAACTTTTTTTTTTTTTTGATCCCTTTTAGATTTGGGGCAAAACATAATAAAGAGTAGCCTGGAATATCGTGGATTTTGTCGTACACCCTATTAAAGCCGGATTCCAAGTATAAGTATGTCATCTATTTGTTCTGATTTTTCTTTCCAGTTTTCAAATGCTTTAGTAATCTGATCTTTTTGTTGTTCAATAGGCAGATCATGGATATTAACCAGGAGATTTTTAAGCCTTGTTGATCTGAACCTTTTATTTTCCGGCCCACCAAACTGATCGGCAAATCCATTTGTGAACATGAATAAAACATCACCAGCTTTATATTTCATTTTAGTTCTTGAAAATTGAGTAATTACTTCATTATCCTGTCCAATTGCTCTTCTATTTCCTTTTAATTCAGTTAGTTTATTATCCTGAATAAAATATGCAGAACTATTAGCAGCAGAGAAAATTATCTCACTTCTATCCTTATCAATTCTGCAAAATGAAATATCCATATCATTGTTTTCTTCAACTTCTAATTTAGTATTTTTAATTGCCCGGTTGAAGCTCCTGCTTACTTCTTCCAGTATAAATGGTGGATCAAATGAATCGATTTCATTAATAGTTTGATTTAACAGGTTATGGCCAATTAAACTCATAAATGCACCTTGTACACCATGGCCAATGCAATCGCCAACTGCAATATAGATTTTTCTGGATTTTCTTGAATACCAGAAAAAGTCACCACCAGTGCTTTCTTTAGGTTTTGAAAAAACAAAGGATTGAGGGAAGATTTTTGATAAATCGGTTTCGTTCCTGAGTATGGCATTTTGTATATTTTTAGCATATTTAATATTGCTTTCAATATTGCTGTAAGCACTGCTTAATTGCTTTGTTCTGTCTGCATAATTTTCTTTTAGTTTAATGTTTATTCGCTTAAAATATCTTACCCTGAATAATATGATAATATATATGACCAATGAGAAAGAAAGCAGAATTATTATATAGAACCATATCTGCTTGTAAACAGGGGCTTTTATTTTAAATCTGAAATCCAATGGTTCACTCCATATCCCGGCCTTATCTGAACTCCGTAATTGAAATGAATAATTTCCTGGTTGAAGATTAGTGTATTGAACCACTCTATTTGTCTTCGCCTGGTACCATTCTTTATCAAAATTATTAAGTTTATATTGAAATTCGATATCTCTTAGTTTATTGAATTTAATAGCTGTGAATTCGAAGCTAATATGATTGATGTTAAAAGGGAGTTTTAATTTTTCAGGTAAACCTGTTTTTGAGTCCACTTTCTCAGAATAATCTGAATAATTAAATGCTTTGTTAAAAAGAAGAATTCTTTCAATTATGTTTTGTGGATATGAATCATCCTGAACTGAAATATCCGGATTGATTTGAGTTAATCCATTTTGACTAAAGAGCCATATCAATCCATTTTGATTTATTGTAATTGCAGAATTGGTTTCACTATAATGAAAATAGTCTTGTGAATTATAATGAACAAAAATTCCTGAATATTGATCATATTTGTGAAGGCCATTTTTAGTGGTTAACCATATATTATCATAATTATCTGAAGCTAGAGATAAAACGTTTTTCGTACCTAAGCCTTCACTCAAGCCTATATTTTTAAAAAACACTCCATTATATTTGTATAAACCATTCTTTGCTGTTGCAATCCAAACATTATCCTGGTGATCACTGACTATTGAATTAATACCTTGATTTGATATTTCTCTGTTTTTTTCGAAGTAGTGTATCTCTTTACCATTCCATAACATTAAACCACTATGTTTTGCAACTATCCAAATCTGGTTTTGTTTATCTTTAAAAGTAATGGAGTATTCATCCTTAGGTATATTCAAGTTTGGTAAAGTATTTTTAAAACTACCTTTATATATTCTATTTCTCCTGTACCGTATTTTAGGATAATTATAAAAAACAATACCTGTATCTTTAATTGATGTAAACCATATGTTATTATTCTGGTCTTCAATAATTGATGAACATCCATTGAAGTTATATCCGTCTTTTTGGTTATATGAAATTAGTTTACCTCTAACGCGTTCGTAAAGATATAGTTGAGCTTTATTTTTAATTCCTATCCAGATGTTATTTCTTGAGTCCTGATATAAAAAACTAATTTCTTTGTTTGCTAACAGGACTTCTGGTTTATCATTCAATATATCATTTTCATTTAACTTTAAGATTCCTTTATTTGTTCCAATCCAGATTGTATTTGCATTATCCGTTAATAAGTGCCTTGCTTTTATATTTTTAAATTCAGGTCGGGTGAAAAACAAGAATTCTTTATTTAAATATTTAAACAGGCCTTTGGAAGTACCAAACCATAAATTATTTTCCGAATCTATAAACAGGGTATTTAGTATAATATTTATATACTTATTGAATGGTTTATAAAAAGTATATTTTGTTCCATCGAAGCTAAAAATATCTTTATGGCTATTTCCCCAAATGATCTCATCGTTATCTATAGTTAAACTTTTAATAATGAATGGGTCTTCTTTATTTTTGCTTTTTTTTAACAGACTGATTTTTACCTTATTACCCAATTTAAGTAAGTATAACCCATTCAATGACCCTAGTATATATTCATTTTTTGATTTCTTAATTATTGAAGTTAATGTGTCATTTTTTAAAGCACTATTTTGTGTTGTAAAGCTTATACACTCAGCATCATCTTTTGTAAAAATATCAGTGATCAAATACAAGCCATTATTCGAAACAATTATTAATTTATGATTATCAGTAATTCTAAAATCATTTATATATTTTGAGTTTTCGTTTTCATCATTAAAAGAAAAAGTGTTAAATATTGATTCTTTTTTTGCCGGGTTGAAATAAAACAATCCTCTCCCAAATGTTGAAAACCAAATATTTCCAATACTATCTTGTTGAAATTTAGTGATTTTTTTGTTGTTTACCTTATCTGAGTTCAGGCAGACTGAAATTTCATTGTTTGTTATTTTTGAAATTGCACCGGAAACATGCCCAATCCATAAATTATAATCATGATCTCTAAATATTGTATTTATTTCCTGGTTAGCTATGCCATCTCTCTGATCAATAATTTTAAATTCGAAACCATTATACCTGGCCAAACCATTAGAGGTTGCAATCCATAAATATCCGGATTGATCTTGCAATAAACATTTGATATCGGGTGATGGAAGGCCATTATCAACATTTAAATTCTGTAAGAATAAATCCTGGGTAAAAGAAATACCTGATGCCAATAACAAAAATATTGTACAATGCAGGCTGAGGATTTTAAATTGTTTCATGTGTTTATTTTTTAGTTATTAATTGGCCACATGGACGTTTCATTCCCTTTTTATAAATTGGTAGAAATTAATTAAATGAAAGTTACAAATAATAATAAAAATTTAGTAATAAATATCATCAAAAAAATAATCAAT
>DAOVJU010000200.1 GCA_030632095.1 Chlorobiota bacterium | reverse complement strand
ATTCCATCAGCCAATCATTCAATCATTCAATCATTCAATCATTCAATCATTCTCTTCCTCAAATCATCAATAGATAATAAAATAACTTCATTAGTAGCCGGTAAAGAAAAATTTGGTTCAATTTTATGATCACCAATCGCGGAAATAGCATCTTTAATAGCCAGCCAAACCGAATAGCAGAGCATAAAAGGAGGTTCTCCAACGGCTTTACTTTGCCTTATTGTACTTGGATTTGGAGCATCTTTCAATAATTCAACACGAAAATCCTTTGGAATATCACCAATATTCGGAATTTTATAAGTATCAGGCGAATAATTCATTAGATTACCCTTTTCATCCCATTTACATTCTTCAGTTGTACACCAGCCAACTCCCTGGATAAATCCGCCTTCAACCTGTCCCAGATCAATGCCTTCATTAATTGTTTTTCCTGCATCATGCAAAATATCGGTTCTTAGAATTGTATGATATCCTGTTAGAATATCTAATTCAATTTCCGAAACAGCCATTCCAAAAGCATAATAATAAAACGGACTACCTTTCCCTTTATCTCTGTCAAAATGCACTCCGGGAGTTTTATAAAAACCTGTTGCACTTAAACTAACCCGTTTCATATACGCCATATTTACAGATTCTTTAAAGCTAAACTTATGTGAATCAACTTCTTTATCAAATACCAGGTTATCTTTAAATACAATATTCTCGATTAGGTGTTTTGCATCATTTTTTAATTTATTTAATTCATCTATCACAACTTCCGCAATACGTTCTTTCAGCTTTTCAATCCCATTCTTTACAGCCATTCCGTTCATATCAGTACCGGATGATGCTGCAGTTGGTGAAGTGTTTGGAACTTTTGATGTGTTGGTGGCATTTACATTTATTTTATCCAGGCCAATACCGAACTCGAGTGCCGCAATTTGTTTTATCTTGGTATGCAAACCTTGTCCCATTTCCGTTCCGCCATGATTTACAAGAACAGTTCCGTCTTTATAAACATTAACCAAAGCTCCTGCCTGGTTTAAGAATGAAGTTGTAAATGATATACCAAATTTTACTGGAGTTAAAGCCAAACCCCGTTTAAAAAATTCATTATCCTTATTAAAAGCATCAACTTCTCTCCTTCTCTTTTGATATTCTGATGAATTATAAAGTTGATCCCATAACAGATAAAGCCTGTTATTCTCAATAGTTTGGCCATAAGGGGTAATATTTCTATCGTTCAAACCAAAGAAGTTCCGGTACCGTATTTCGGCTGAATCAACTTTCAATTTTCTCGCGATCTGATCAATTATATTTTCAATGCATGCCATTCCCTGTGGCCCGCCAAATCCGCGGAAAGCAGTATTTGATGGCAAATTCGTTTTCCATGCATTTCCAATTATCATTACATTTGGTATGAAATAACAATTTTCAGCGTGCATCATAGCCCTTTCCAAGATAGCCATACTTAAATCCGTAGAAGAGCCTCCATCGGCATTCATCTCAACATCGTATGCATTTATTAATCCATTGTTTGAAAAGCCAACTTTATATTTAAATAAATATGGATGCCGTTTCCCTGTCATTTTTTGATCATCATCCCTGAACAACCTTATTTTAACCGGCCTTCCCGTATGTTTGGCTAACAATGCACTCCAGATAGCAACATGGTTTCCCTGTGTTTCTTTACCACCAAAAGCCCCTCCCATTCTTCTTACCTGTACTTCTACATCAATTGTTCTTACATTAAGGACTTCAGCTATTAATAGTTGTGTTTCTGTAGGATTTTGAGTTGAGCTATAAACCATTATATCATCTCCCTCGCCAGGTATTGAGAGACATACCTGGGTTTCAAGATACCAGTGCTCTTGTGCGCCTGTTTTTAATTCTCCCTCAATAATACGATCACATTCCTTAAATACTTTCTCAACATTACCACATTCAATTTTTCTTGAAGACTGCAATAGTTCACCATGATCAATAGCTTCTTCTATGTTTAGAATTATATCTCCATTTTCGTATTCAATCTCAATTAATGAAGCTGCTTTTTGAGCAATCGATTCATTCTCTGCAGCAATTAACAGAATAGCCTGACCAATAAAGTTTACTTCGTCTTTAGCCAGAACTACTTCATCATGCATTACAGGTCCCATCTGATTTTTACCAGGAATATCTTTGTAGCTTAATATGGCATGAATTCCATCAACTTTTGAAGCTTCTTCTATTTTGATTGATTTAATTTTTGCTTTAGCTTCTGTGCTGTAAAATACCTTTCCTGCAAGCAACTGCTCATTGACATTTATATCATTAATATAAACAGCTTCACCCGTTACATGATACTTGCCGCTTTCGTGAGGATACTTCATTGGTTTAAAGTTCAAAATTTTAAGTTATAGGTTATCACACTATTTGACATTTGACATCTGACATCTGACATCTGACATTTATTATTCTTTATTGCTTTCTGTCCAAAATTTCATTAAAAGGTTTTTAGCCATTATCATCCTTGCTTCAGCACCAGATCTTGCATCAGAAATGGGTATAAAATCTTCCGATATAAATTCCATTGCTTTTTCAACATTCTCTCTGCTCCACTCTTTATTCAATACAAATTCCTCTGTTTTTTGTGCTCTTTTAGTCATTTCAGCCATTCCTCCATATGCAAGACATATATCCTCAACAATGTTTGATTCGCTCAATTCAATTCGAAATCCTCCGCTAACCGTAGAAATATCAAGATCTTTGCGCTTTGAGATTTTATATGATCTTACAATATTTTTACTATCATTTTTGGGAATAATAATTTCTGTAATTAATTCATTCTTTTCTAATTTGGTTTTTCTGTAACCGGTAATAAAATCACATAAGTTAATTGATCTGTCCCCCTTTATTGATTCAAGTTTTAACTTTGCCTTATAAGCAATTAAGACGGGTAAAGTATCACCGATTGGTGATGCTGATCCTATATTCCCACCCAGTGTAGCTAAATTCCTTATTTGCTTTGAACCAAAAACTTTAAGAATTTCATATAAGGCAGGGAAATTATTTTTGGCAATATCCTTAACTTGATCAAGTATTACACCTGAACCAATTCGAATATCATTATCAGTTTCTTCAATTTTTTTAAGTTCTTTAATATCAGATAAATCAATGATAAGTGGTATAAGCTGCTTACCCTTTGTTACTTTTAAAGCTATATCGGTTGATCCGCTAATTAATAATGCCTCAGGATACTCATCTTTAAGGTCCAATGCATCATAAATTGAAAAAAGTTTAAAATATGTTTGCAAGTTATTTTTGAATATTAAAGTGCTCTCAACATTCATTGATTTTAGCAATGCAGTAATTTCCTTTTCCTGGTGATGAAAAATGTCCTTTTCATTAATATCAAGGCTTTCTGCTGCATATAATATGCTTTTATAACCAGTACACCTACAAAGGTTGCCAACCAGGTAATCTTCAGCTATTGCCCTGTTAAAGTGCTTTTCATTCTTAAAATAAGAAAACAACGACATAACAATTCCAGGCGTACAATAGCCACACTGGCTGCCATTATTATCAACCAAAACTTGCTGCACAGGATGCATGTTTTTAGAAGTTCCTAAATTCTCAACCGTTATTACTTGTTTTCCATGTATCATCGGTAGAAAAACCAGGCATGAATCAATTGCAGTGTAATTAAGTTTATTGTTTGAATCTAACTTAGCTATAACTACTGTACAAGCCCCACAATCGCCCTCGGCGCATCCTTCCTTAACTCCTTTATGATTTGGTAAGCTTCTTAAATACTGAAGCAAGGTAGTTGTTGGAGTATATTTTTCATTTTCCTTAAAATCAATTTCAACGATTTTATTATCTAATATGAAAGAAAGTATTGAATGGCTCATTTTCTATTTAGTTCCTGGTTTTGATTCTGATTACCTGTTTTATACTGATTACTTGCTACTTGCTACTAATTTACCTCTAACATCAATCAATTTAGCCAATATCGAGATAGTTATTTCTTCCGGGGTTTGGCAAGCTATTGGTATTCCCATGGGCCAATCAATTTTCGCCATTTGCTCTTCAGTTAAAATATTATTATCCGAATAAGATCTTCGTGCAGTTTCTATCTTCTTTTTACTGCCAATCATTCCTAAATATGCAAACTTTTGTCTGGCACAATAAGCAATAACATCATAGTCGTATGCATGTTTATGCGTTATTGCAGCAATAAATACATTCTCATTAAATTCTAATAATTCAAATACTTCATTATGATTTTTATTTATTATTTTAATTCCATCAATACTGAAATCATCAAAAATGGAATCCCGCTCATCAAATAAGGTTACCTTAAATCCAATCTTCTGAGCCTGTATAGCTAGTTCTTTTCCAATATGACCGGCACCAAAAATGTATAATGGTTTTGATTTTGTAATAGGTTCAATATAAATTTCAACATATCCTCCACACCCCATTCCGAAATCCTTTTCAAGATTATACTCAAAACAGGCCGGTTCATTTTTAGTTAAAACTATAAGCGCATCTTTAATCACCTGGCTTTCGAAACTTCCACCACCGATTGATCCAAAAATATTTCCATCAGAATATACAAGCATTTTTGAACCTGGTTTCCTTGGTGTTGAACCTTTAATTCTTGTAATTATGCATATTGCCAGGTCCAATTGCTGATTATCAGCTTCAGCTATTTTGCTATATATATTTTTCATACGATGTAACAGTTAATACAAGTGCAATGTACTAAATTTAGCACTAATCTGGCTTTATTATATACTATAGATTCCTCTTAAATAGAATGAATTTAAATTGTTGATTTTTATTAAAAGTTTTCAACATTAAGAAATTTTACCATCTAATATTTATTAAATTGTATAATTAATATTTTATTAATGAAAAATTAACTTACTTCTTTTCAGTAATTTAATTTGATTATTAAAATTTGTAACGATATTAATTTTAACAACTATTTACTAACTAATAACTTATTATTATGAAAAATAAAATTCTACGTTTTTTAATGCTCCTGATTTTGGGTATTTATGCAAGCGTTTTTACATTTGGACAAGGCTCTACCACATCAGGTCTTAATGGGAAAGTTTCGAATTCAAGTGGAGAAACTTTACCTGGTGCAACAATCTTAGCCGTTCATGAAGGATCCGGATTTCAGTACGCCACAATTACCGACGCCAGTGGTTTCTTTCGATTACCTAATATGAACGTTGGAGGCCCATACAAGGTAACCATATCATTTGTTGGATTTCATAGTTTTGAAAGAAGCGATATTTATTTAACATTAGGCCAGACTTTTAAGATTAATGTTAAGTTAATAGAAGATATAATGGCATTGGAAGAAATTATTGTGACTGGTAGCAGGTACGAAATGTTTGATGGCAACCGTACTGGTGCTGAAACAGTTATCAATCAACAAACAATTGAAAACTTACCAACTGTTGGCCGCGATTTAACAGACTTTACACGATTAACACCGCAAGCAATTGTTAGAGATAACGAAGATGGCGCATTATCAATTTCTATTGCAGGTGCAAATAATAGGTACAACTCTCTTACGATTGATGGTGCCGTGAACAATGATGTTTTTGGATTATCAGCAACCGGAACAAATGGAGGGCAAACTGGTGCGTCTCCAATAAGTATGGATGCTATTGAACAATTTCAAGTAGTAATTGCACCTTTTGATGTAAAGCAATCCGGTTTTGCTGGTGGTGGAATTAACGCAGTAACCAGAAGAGGTTCAAATACTGTTACTGGTTCAGTTTATTATTTCTTAAGAAACGAATCTTTAGCTGGTGTTACACCAACAGATGATGCAAATGCAGACAGAGTTAAGCTAGATCCATTTACAGCACAAACCTATGGTTTTAGGGTTGGTGGACCTATTATTAGAGATAAAATGCATTTCTTTATAAGTGCAGAACAACAAAAAGATGAAACACCTCAACCATTTTCTTTCAGTGATTATGAAGGTGATGCAACATTAGATTCGTTACAACTATTTAGAGATAAATTAAAAAATGAATTCGATTATGATCCGGGTTGGTTTGATGCAAATACCAGAACGCTTGAAAGCAAAAAGCTTTTGGCAAGAATTGATTATAGTTTAAGCAATAAACATAAATTAATGTTGCGTCACTCATACACAAAAAGTGAAGCTACAAAACCTATTATCTCTTCAAAAAGAACAATAAACTTCTTTAATAGCGGTGAATATTTCCCAAGTACTACAAATGTTACCGCTGCAGAATTAAAAAGCATGTTAGGTAATGCAGCAAATAATTTAATAATAACGTTTACTTCAGTTATTGATGATCGAGATCCAATTGGAAAGGATGTTCCAAAAATTGAAATTTTTGATGGAGTCGGATACATTAATGCAGGTTCAGAAGAATATTCTACAGCAAATAAATTAGAGCAAAATGTACTAACAATTACCGACAATTTTACTTTGTATAAAGGAAAACATACACTTACTTTTGGAACGAACAATGAATTCTCCAAAACATATAACTTGTTTATGCGTAGAGCATATGGTGAATTCAGATTTAATTCATTGGATGAATTCTTAAATGAT
>DAOVJU010000373.1 GCA_030632095.1 Chlorobiota bacterium | reverse complement strand
CTCCAACTTTGCGAACTTCATGTGGATTTTTCATGGAAGGAATTAACCTGTCAATTATACCAATAAACGCAACTCCAACAAAAAAGCTTAGTACAGTAAACCAGGTTCCTTTTACATCACCGTGAACAGCCACAAGAGATTCCTTTGCCTTTTGCATAATTTCAACAAATGAAACATATATCATAACACCTGCCGAGAATCCCAATGAAACAGAAAGGAATTTAGTATTGGTGCTTTTCGTAAAAAAAGCCATTGCACTTCCAATTCCTGTTGAAAGTCCTGCAAATAATGTAAACCCGAACGCTATTGCTAAAGTTTGAAAATCCATATTTCAATTTTAAAAATATTAGTAAATGTAATTATGTGTAATTTAAGTAGACTTAATAAGAAATTCCAAATATCAAATGAAAAACAATTTGCCGATGCCCAATTATCCAGATTTCTATCAAATGCTTTCAAGTCGTCCAATTCAAATTCATACATGATCTTTTAATCATTTCCTATAAAATCATAAGCCATTAGCTGGCATTCTAATATGTTTGTCTGGGCAAGTGCTTTAGCTAGTTCCAATTTATCTCTTGAAGTTGAGTCTTTTAATCCTGCTTTAACTTCTTTTAATACTTTTCTTAAATGTGGCTTGTTAAACCCTGATACCCATTACTAAAATATCATCAACTTGAGGATTATCACCTTTCCATTTCAAGAAGGTATCTTCAACAATACGTTTTTGTTCATTCATTTCTAAATTATGTATTTCAAGCAATAATTCTTTAAACCGGCCAGACAAGAATTTACCTCCTTTATTTCCCCCGAACTGATCGACATAACCATCAGTAAACAAATACATTGCATCTCCTTCATTTAAACGAATGGTATGATTTGTAAAATTCTCCTTCTCCCTAAAGTAAATACCAATTGGCATTTTATCTGCCTTATATTCCATTAAATTTTTCTCTTTAATAATATATAATGGATTATTAGCCCCTGCATATTCAAGCATTTTCGATTCTTTATGATATAAACAAAATGCAACATCCATTCCATCTTTGGCTTCATCTTGTTTCCCTGTTTGATGTAATGATTTTTTTATCTTTTCACGCAATAATTTCAAATATTCTGCGGCAGTCAAGCTATAATAGTTTGAAAAGATCTCATTAACAAATGTTAAGCCCAGCATACTCATAAAAGCCCCCGGAACTCCATGTCCTGTACAATCAGCCACTGTAAAAGCAATCCTGTCTTTCTTTTCCATAAACCAATAAAAATCTCCGCTAACTATGTCTCTGGGTTTGTTCACAATAAATGAATCAGGGAATAATTCCGAAAGGCTCTTTGTGGGTTGCAAAACAGCATTTTGAATTTTATTTGCATATTCAATACTCGAACGTATATCTAAATTAATAGATCGTATTTCGTCCCGTTGCTTTTCAATTTCTGCATTTTGCTTTCGCAACATGAAATTTGCGCGTCGTTTTAACCTATACCGGTTATAAACCAGGAATGATATAATAAACAATGCCAAAACACCAAATATCAAAGTATAGTTTACAATAGTTTGTCGTTTTATTTTTGCATTTTTTAGTTCCTTTTCAATATTTAACAGTTCGATTTGTTTTTCTTTTTTTTCAGTTTCGTACTTGGTTTGAGCTTCTTCTATTTGTCTATGTATTGTAGCTTTAAAAATAGAATCATGTAAATCTGAATATTGCTTATAATACATAAGAGAAAGACCTAATTCATTCATGCTTTCATATACTTGTGCAATATTTTTATAGTTATTTCGAATGTCTTCAGAGAAATTATTTTTTTTGGCGATTTCAAGTCCATGTTGCAATATTTCGAGTGCTTCATCATTTTTATTGATAGTCCAATACAAACTACCAAGACTTGAAAGCAGCATAGAAATTCCTTTCTGGTTATTCAACTGTTTATAGATAGAAATTGATGAATTATAATATTGTATAGCATCATTAATATTGCCCTCAAACTCATATATTTCAGCGATGTTATGATATGTCATTGCAATACCTTGTTGATTGTTATTTGCTTTTTTTACCTCCAATGAAAGATCATAATAATACAATGCTTTATCATAATTCTTTTCAATTTTATATATATTTCCAATATTATTATATGCACTAGCCAAACCAATACTATTCTCTGCTTCTTTATATAAAACAAGTGCTTTTTCAAAGTATTCTAAAGATTTTTCAAGTTGCCCCCAGTCAAAATAAATATTACCGATGTTATTCATTAGTCCGGCTATCTGGGGTTTATCATTTTGCTTTTCAAAAAAGCTAAGAGCTTCCAAGTAGTATTTAACAGCCATTTTAAAATCTTCTCTGAAATAATACATAACTCCTATCATGTAAAATGATCTTGAAATTCCGTCAGTATCAAATATTGTTTTGTATTTTTCAAGAGCTAATTCAACATACTCCAAAGTATTTGTATAATCACCCTGATAATAATAAGCTATTCCTTTATTATACAGGGCTTCGGCTTCCTGGTAATCATCATCTTCGAGCTTGGCATTCTTTAATGCCAATTCAGCATATTCCAATGATTTCTTAACAGAATATGGTGCAAAGGCTTCAGATAATTCATTATAAAGTAAAGGTAATTCTGATTCTTCAGCAGAGCTTAATTCTGTCAAAAGGCTATCGATTTTAAGATTTTGACCTATGACAGCATGTATTTTACAAATACATAAAATAAATGCTAAAACAATATATGTAAACAGTTTGGTTTTATTTAGAAACATTTTTGGTTATAAATATTATGCTAAGATTATATTAAATCTGAAAACTGTTCTTTGAATTTTTTAACAAGATATATTACAAAATATTAATGGGTTGTTTTATCCATTTCCCGTGTATAACATACTCTGCAAAGTGGCTCATACTCATCCAATTCACCCAATAAAACCTGGCTTTCAACATTTGATAAACGATGCGAGTAATGAGCCAAATTTCCACATTTTACACAAATTGCATGTACTTTGGTTACATATTCTGCCGATGCCAATAAAGCTGGAATCGGGCCAAAAGGTTTAGCTGAAAAATCCATATCCAACCCGGCAACAATTACCCTGATTCCCCTGTTGGCCAACTCGTTACAAACCTCAACCAGGCCTTCATCAAAAAACTGTGCTTCGTCAATACCAACAACTTCAACATCGTTGGCTAAAAGCAATATATTTCTTGATGTACTTACGGGAGTTGACAGTATGGCATTATCATCATGCGAAACAACTTTTTCTTCAGAATACCTGACATCAATTTGAGGCTTGAATATTTCTACATTTTGCCTGGCTATCTTGGCTCGTTTCATACGGCGTATAAGTTCCTCTGTTTTTCCTGAAAACATTGACCCGACAATAACTTCAATCCAGCCTTTCTTTTCTAAACCCTTATGTGAGTTTTCGAGGAACATTCTATACTATTTTTTCTAATTTTAAGTTACATTCTATTACATTTACAAATGTAAAAAAAGGATCAACATTATTGAAAAATAAGCATTATTATGAATAAAAAAACATTGCTAAAGCTTATAAATAATAACATTCAGGAAATAGAAACCTTAATTGAAACCTTTAGTGAATCAGATGTATATAAAATGGAAGTAAAACTCTTACACTCTAAACTACAGGTTCTTAAAGATGAAATTGAAATACTTGGGGATTTAAAAGAAGTTGATCAACCTGAGATTTCTCAAATAAAAAAAAGTGATACAGATATTGAACAGGTAGAACATATAAAGGAGATTACTGAAGTTAGTGCAAGTAAAACGGAAACTCATGATGAAATAAAAGAAGAAGTGATTAAAAAGACTGGTATTGAACCAGATGAAGGAACACAAAAAATTGAAAAACTAATTATAAAATCATCAAAACCAAAAAAAGAAAGGATTCGGAAAAAGATTGAAAGGGTGAAAAAAGAAACCCTGATAAAGGAAGATTCATATTTTAAAGAACCAATTAAGGAGTCTAAAGAATTACCAGATAAAGAAAAAGCTGAACTAAAAACCACTCAAAAAAAACTTCATGAAAAGGATAAAGGGAAAAGTAGCATAGTAGCCGATAAGTTTGAGGTAACAAAGCAATCGATTAATGATTTACTTGCTAATTCAAAAAAAACCAAAGACCTTGCGTCAATGCTTAAAGACAAACCTATTTCCGATCTAAAAAAAGCAATAAGCATAAATGATAAAATACGGTTTACAAAAGAATTATTTAATGGGAAAAGTGAAAAATATCAAAATTCAATCGAAACCATTAATAATTGCAATGACCTTGATGATGCACTGGGTTATTTAAACAAAAGCTTTTCCTGGGACCAGGATAAGGAGAGCTTTAGGGAGTTTTTGGAG
>DAOVJU010000401.1 GCA_030632095.1 Chlorobiota bacterium | reverse complement strand
GAATTAACTTTAAAACAAGTTGCAAGGATATCAGATGCTATAGAAAAGGAACAAATCAAAGGCCCTTCAGGAGAACTGGTTAGAATTGAACTATTTGCACATGGTGCGCTATGTATGGCTATTTCAGGAAAGTGTTATCTGAGCTTGCACGAAATGAACTCATCTGCAAACCGTGGGGCATGTTTACAAACTTGCAGGAAATCATACATTGTCACAGAAAAAGAAAGTGGAAATGAACTTGAAATAGACAATGAATATATAATGTCCCCAAAAGATCTAAGTACCATTGATTTTCTTGACAAAATTATAAATTCCGGTGTAAAAGTGCTGAAAATAGAAGGACGGGCACGGCCACCTGAATATGTGAAAACGGTATCATCATGCTATGACGAAGCAATTCATGCAATTATTGATAAATCTTACACGAAAGAGAAAATTGAAATTTGGAAAGAAAAACTTTCTTCAGTTTTCAATCGCGGTTTCTGGGATGGATATTATCTGGGCCGTAAACTGGGTGAGTGGAGCAAGAAATATGGCTCACAAGCTACAAAGCGAAAGATTTATATTGGAAAAGGGACTAATTATTTTACAAATATAAAAGTTGCTGAATTCAAAGCCGAAGCAGGTAGTTTAAATGTAGGGGATGAAATACTGATTACCGGTCCTACAACTGGTGTAATAGAAACTACCGTTAAAGAAATTCGGGTTGACCTGAAAAATGTTGACAGGGCTGAAAAAGGCGATAGTTTTTCAATACCTGTTGATCAAATAGTTCGTCGCTCAGATAAATTATATAAGGTAGTTGATGCTAAAGATGCGATTATTCAATAATAAGGTAACCGGTTAAAAAGTGATAAGATCAATAAGTTGATTAATTGCCCATTATTAAATTATCAACAAATCGTGTTTGTAATTTTCATGCACTTCACCATCTAATTGCTGTAATGTCATTTCAATATTTATATTCACAAATTTAGCACTTTACGCTATATACCTTATATTTTTTTGTTATCGCCTTTTTTATAAAAGTTGTATGAGCTTTTCTCTATCTATTATTTTAATTTCCTTATTTTTTATTTCAAGCAAACCATCATTTTTAATTTTAAGAAGATTTCGTGTGAGAGCAGGTCTTGTTATTCCAAATAAAGCTGCCAATTCTTCATGAGTTTTTCCTAACTTAAAATTTATTTTATCCTTATTTTTTTTTTCTAAATCTAAAATATAATTTGCTAGTTTTCCTTTAATTGTTCTAATCATTAAAAATTTTATTTTTTCCGTTACAATAACAAATCTATTAGAAGTTATATTCAAATAATTATATAGAATTTTTGGGTTTTTATTCAAAAGCTGGAGGAAGTCCTCTTTATATATAACAAGAACTTTAACTTCAGTATTAGCTACAATATTTATTAGCAGTTTATTATTGTTTGCAAATAAAAATGCTTCAGCAAAGGAGTCTGGAGCATGAACTTCATTAAGCACAATGTTTTTCCCAGTATAATTGTACATTTCTCCTCTGATACTACCTTCAAGCAAAAGATATAAATTTTCGCATTTATCATTAGTGTAAGCTATTATACTTTCTGCCTCATACGAATGTATTTGATAATGAGTTGTACTTAACAGTTGAATTATTTCAGATGTTTTAAACCCTTTAAAAACAGGTATTTTAGATATTTCAGAAAACATTTTTCTTTTAAAGATAAAAAACACACACAAAATGTAACCTTGGTTACATTTTATTAAGTGTAATCATAATATACTTGTAAATATAATCATTCAAAAAACATTGCAATGAAAGTTAAAGTAGATAAAGAAGTATGTATTGGTTGTGGAACATGCGAAAGCATTTGTCCTGAAGTATTTGAAATGTAAAATTAAAATAGAAAAATTATGAGTATGTTTTGTTATCAATGTCAGGAAACAGCAAAAAACACAGGTTGTACAATAGCAGGTGTTTGCGGCAAAAAAGAAGATGTTGCAAATATGCAAGATCTTTTAATTTTTGTTTTAAAAGGAATTTCAATTTACAGTACTAAAGCTCGTGAATTGAAAATTGAAAATGAAAAAGCAAATAAATTTGTTTTCGATGGTTTATTTATGACTATCACTAATGCAAATTTTGATAAAGGGCGTTTTATTGAAAGCATCAGAGAAGGCTTGATACTTCGCGACGAAATAAAAGATGCTTATATAAAAGCTGGTGGTATTGTTCCAGAAAATATTCATGAATCTGCAACATGGACAGGTAATACTGTTGAGGAATTTGAAGCTAAAAATGGTTCAATCGGTGTTTTAGCAACAGAAAACGAAGACATCAGAAGTTTGCGTGAGTTGGTTATTTATGGTTTAAAAGGTTTGGCTGCTTATACCGAGCATGCTTATAATTTAAAATATGAAGATAATTCTCTTTATGTATTTATGCAGAAAGCTTTAGCTGATACTACTAACGATAATTTAAGTGTTGATGAGTTAGTTGCATTAGTTCTTGAAACAGGTAAATTTGGTGTTGATGGAATGGCTTTATTAGATAAAGCAAATACTACAACTTATGGTAATCCTGAAATTACAAAAGTAAATATTGGTGTGAGTAACAAACCTGGTATTTTAATAAGTGGACACGATCTGAAAGATATGGAAGATTTACTTGTTCAAACCGAAGGAACCGGTGTTGATGTTTATACACATAGCGAAATGTTACCTGCAAATTATTATCCTGCATTCAAAAAATATTCACATTTTATAGGAAATTACGGAAATGCATGGTGGCAACAAAAAGAAGAATTTGAAAGCTTCAATGGTCCAATTCTTTTTACTACTAACTGTATTGTTCCCCCTTCTAAAAATTCTAAGTATGCTGATAAAGTATATACTACCGGAGCTTCTGGCTATCCTGGATCAAAGCATATTTTAGACAGAAAAGAGGGTGGACGTAAAGATTTTTCTGAAATTATTGAGTTAGCAAAAACATGTGCTACACCTGTTGAAATTGAAAAAGGTGAAATTGTTGGAGGTTTTGCTCATAATCAGGTTATCCAACTTGCCGATAAAGTTGTTGATGCTGTTAAAAAAGGAGCAATAAAAAAATTCTTTGTAATGGCTGGTTGCGATGGTCGTCATAAAACCAGAAGTTATTATACAGAGTTTGCTGAAAAATTACCAAAAGATACAGTGATTTTAACTGCCGGATGTGCAAAATATCGTTACAATAAACTTCAACTTGGAGATATTAATGGTATCCCTCGTGTGTTGGATGCAGGACAATGTAATGATTCTTATTCATTAATTGTAATTGCTCTTAAACTTAAAGAAGTTTTCGAACTTAATGATATCAACGAATTACCAATTGCATATAATATTGCATGGTATGAGCAAAAAGCAGTTATTGTATTATTAGCTTTATTATATCTTGGTGTAAAAAACATTCATTTAGGCCCAACATTACCAGCCTTTTTATCTCCAAATGTTGCTAACGTTTTAGTTGAGAACTTTGGTATTGCAGGTATCGGAAAGGTTGATGAAGATATCGAAATGTTCATGAATTAATAACCTGAGTTCGATATAAAATTAAATTTACAGAAACCAAAGAGAGGGTGAGATTTTGAGAATAAAACTTGAAAGAATAACGAGTTATTTTAAAACATTTTATCTGTTTTTTGCTAAATTGGCGATAATAATAAGCTAAATCCTATTTTTTATTTTCATAATGCAAAACACAAATAAAAGGAAGTTTTCTCACCGGGAATGCTTTTTACTTCAATATCCCCTTTGTGGCGTTTCATAATTTGTTTTGACAGGCTTAAACCAATACCTGTTCCCTGTGGCTTTGTTGAAAAGAAGGGAATAAATATTTTATCAATTTTATCAGGATCAATACCAATGCCATTATCGGTTACCTCTATAATTTTGCTGTCTTCATTATTATATGCCAACACTTTAACATCTGGCTTACTAACTGTTTTTATAGCCGATAAACTATTCGTTATCAGATTTATAAGAACCTGCTCTATCTGGCCAACATCAGCATTTATAAACATATCTTTATGAAAAACCTGGTAATTTATCGTAGCATTACATTTTTCTGCTTCTCGTCGCATTAAGGTTTCAATTTTTTCAAACAACTCATCAATACTAACAGATTCTGGCTTTGG
>DAOVJU010000468.1 GCA_030632095.1 Chlorobiota bacterium | reverse complement strand
TTTTTCTGATTTTTTTCTTTAAATAAGAAATCCAGTTTACCTCCGTTTTTTTGTGTTTTTCACTTGCAAATACTAAATCAAGAGGATGGAGGTAATAATTCTGTAAAACCTGGTCGTAAAAAGCCTTTCCTTGCTTTAATTCAAAGGGTAGAATTTTAAAGAAATCAGTAATATGAATGTCCCAGAATGGTAATCTGTGCTCATATCCAAAAAAATTATAGACATTACTTGAATTCACAATGAGTTTTGCAAGTTTTTCTTTCATATCCCAGTCTTCATAAATAGAATATGATAAGTAAGTCGCATCAAACTCAGTAATAAATTGTTCAATTTGTTCCTTATAAATTAATTCATTAGGACTTTTTTTATTGAAAATATATTTATCCCCGTATATTTTGTTTGTTAGTTTTTTCTTTTTGTATGACTTTTTTATTCTATACTTTGTAATCTGGCTTCCGCCCAGAAAATCGCCTGAATGACCGGGAACGAAAACAGAATCATCAGGAATCAGTTTATTTTCTTTCAGGTATTTTACAGCAAAATACTCTTGCATAAAAAACATGGAAGTATTGTTTGCCGAAAACTGATAGTAATCCTTGAAAATCACATTTTCCGGAAAACCATCAATTAATTCATTATTATATTCAATAAAATGCCACTTAAAATCCAGGGTTTTGGCAACTTTTTCAGAAATTTCCGATTCTTTATTTCCTTTTCTTCCATATGTAAAACAAACAACATTTTCATAGTTGTTTTGCTTTAAGACTGAAGCAATAAATCGTGAATCGTATCCACCACTTAAAGGGATTATAGCTGTTTTGTTATTTAAACTTTTAATTAATCTTTTACCGGTTTCTTCAAAAACAGTTATGGCTTTATTATAATTGTTGTTATAGCTTAGCTGATTGTCATCTTCTATTGAATAATTATAGTAAAAATGGTTTTTCCAGAATTTATCAAAAATTAGTAATTCACCAGCCTGTACCTGAAATACATTATTTAATAATGTGTTTTTACCTGTAACATATCCGGTTGCTTTAAATTCATCTATTACTCTATGATTAATATTTGCTTTAAGTTTGTTTGTATTGTCCGTAATAATTATTTCCTTTTTATCCTCTTGATAAAATATTGGAAACATCCTTAACCGGTCAACAGCCAGGAACAGGATTTCTTTTTTATGTATAACTAAACTAAACAGCCCGTTGGTTTTTTTCAGCTTATTCATCAAATGTTTTACATCGGTGATATTTAAAAAATAATCTAATAGTGATTCGCCGGCATAGTAATTATTTTGATCGTCAAATATATAGCCTTTGACAAATACATTATTTTTAGTATACCATTTAAAACCCTGGTTATTTTCCAGAAGGATTTTTATCATACTTAACTAACTACAGATTAATTGCTTTAATGCACAAATTAACTAATTTATAATAACAAATAATTAGAAAAGAAAATTCTTTTAAATACATTAATGTAAAAAATAAATATTTAACTTTGCATCCCGATAAATGGTGGATATAGCTCAGCAGGTTAGAGCACTGGATTGTGGTTCCAGGGGTCGCGGGTTCGAGTCCCGTTTTCCACCCGAATAAAGCTCTGGGTTTTCAGGGCTTTTTTTGTTACTCTGCATTAAATCAGTAATGTTAAATTAGCAGGTTAAGAATTTCCTCACAAATTCCATAAAACATATTTATTCCTGTCTCAATAATATCATCCGGAAAATCATAATCAGCCTGATGAAGGCCAGGATGGTTTTTTCCTGCTCCAAGCCCAAGTAAAGCACCATGATAATAGCTGGTGAATACTGAAAAATCTTCTGACCATCTAAAAGCTTCTGTTATCACTTTAATAGAGTGCTTATTTTTTTTGGCAGTTTTTTTAATAAATTCCACAGCTTTCTTTGAATTATCTATGGCTTTAAACTTATCTTCAAAACTCAGGGTATAATTAATTTTATGTTCTTTACATCTACTTATAATTTCATTCTTGCAATAAGTGGTCAATAAATTCAGGTCTTCATCCGATTCTGCTCTCAAGGTAAATCTAATTTCTGCATTACCCGGAGATATGCCAAAACCGGTATCTCCTAATTGAATATAAACAGGGGTGATCAGGACACCAGATTTAAACCAATAAGTATTTTTAGCAATTTCATACAGGTTTTGAATAATTTCAGATATAACAATTGCAGGATTATTCCCTTTCTCAGGATAAGCAGCATGAGATGTTTTTCCATTTAACTGAATGATCATTCCAATGGATGCTGATGTGAAAGGACCGGTCTTGATGATGATTTGGTTTTTATCAAAACCAGGTAAATTATGGATTGCAAAAACATAATTTGGTTCGTAAAATCTAAATTTTTCATCATTGCAAACAAGCTTAGCACCTTTACCGGTTTCTTCAGCAGGTTGAAAAAGTAAAATTACTTTGCCTTTTTCTATTGGATATTCTTTTAATTTAAGTGCAAGTCCTGATAATATTGCCATATGTCCGTCATGCCCGCATTTATGCGATATTCCTTTATTCCTTGATTTGTGGTCAAAATTGTTAATTTCTTCTATTGGTAAAGCATCCATGTCGGCCCTGAAAACAATTACGGGCCCTTCATTTGCCGATTCGAAAACTACAAGTAAACCATTTCCTCCAACATTCTTAATAATTTCTGCCGTCCCAAAGCCCCGGGAAGAAATAAAATCTTTAATGATTTTGGCAGTTTGCACTTCTTTCCCTGAAATCTCAGGATTTTGATGAAGTGTTTTTCTTAATGAAATAAGGTCATTTATCATCAATCCGGAATAATTTAAATTATACTTAAAGATAGAATATTCTTTACAATCTGCTTATTTTGTATGCTTTTGAACATATTAATATATTTTACTATGAACCTGAAAACATATACAGTTTATCTAATCATAATTTTTTTTACATTCATCCGTTAATATCCTAATTAGTGCTTCTAAGAAAACTACCTGTATTTTAAGTGGCTCTTAAGAAAGCGTCAAATACAAGGCTTTCGATGTCTTAAAAATCAGGAGTTTACTTTTGTAAATGACTGTTTTTGAGACAAGAGTAACGAAGTATTTGGCGTTTTCTTATAGCCACTAATTATACAAAAAAAGATTAATGTATCTTATAAAAAGAATAATTACAATAGTTTTATTATTAAGATCTTTATTGTCCGGAGGACAGGAAGGCGGCAATTCTGTATATGAATTTCTGAATTTGACAAATTCAGCACGTGTTGCTTCTCTTGGAGGAAATATGATGGCCATTGCTGAGAACGATTTAAATATTGCTTATCATAATCCATCATTGTTAAAACCAACAATGAATAATCAATTTGTATTGAGTTATATAAATTATTTTACCGATATAAATTATGGGTATGTAAGTTATTCAAGGACTTATGAAAACATTGGTAGTTTTGCTGCAGGAATTCATTAT
>DAOVJU010000277.1 GCA_030632095.1 Chlorobiota bacterium | reverse complement strand
GCAGAACCTTCATCAATCATTATTACTATTTTTCCGGTTTCAAAACTTCCTTTTGATGTTGATTTATTCTCTTGCTTCGGACTATTAATACCTTCAGTATAAACTATCAATTTTCCTGCATCTAAAAATTCATCTGCCAAATCAATTGCTACTTTAAGCAATCCTCCGCCATTATAAGTAAGATCTAAAATAAGATTCTTAATTCCTTGTTTGCGTAAGTCTTTTATAGCAGTTTCAAATTCTTCGATTGTAGTTTGCGAAAACCGGTTTAGTTTTATATACCCTGTGTTTTTGTTAATCATATATGAAGCATCTAAACTATGAATTGGAATCTTGTCCCGCGTAATTTCAAATTCTAATAATTCTTTTTCACCACGTCTAAGAATGTGCACTACGACTTTTGTTCCTTTCTTACCACGTAATTTTTTTAATACATCAGAGTTTTTCAATCCAATTCCTGCCACATTTTCACCATCTATTTTTATAATTCTATCGCCTGCATGAATACCGAGTTTTTCAGAAGGGCCTCCGGAAATAGGCGATACAACATACAGCGTGTCATCAAGTATATTAAATTGAATTCCAATTCCTTCAAAAGCTCCTTCCAGTGGTTCGTTCATCTCTTTTACCTCATCTTCCGGAATATATACCGAATGTGGGTCAAGTTCTTTAAGCATTTCAATAATGGCTTCCTCAACAAGATATTCTTCGTTAACTGTATCAACATAAAAAGTATTGACCAAACTTAATACCCTTGTAAACTTAAATGCCTGGGCATTAAATGATTGGCCGACAAGGTTGAATGAAATAAAAACTCCAACAACAAGAATTATAATTCTATTTACTCCTAACTTCATAACTTATTTGCATTTATAACATTATAAGCTCAAAATTACCATTTATAACCAATAAAGAAAACTACAACTTACATTTAAGCATTTTTAACATTTATTTGTTCAATTAGTGGTTATGAAAAAACTCCAAATTACAAAAAACGAACTTTAACAGAGTAATCATAAGAACAAATAAACCCCGTAAAATAAGCCCTGTTTTTCAATGGATGAGAATTAAATAAAATAATTCAACGGGTAAACTGAATAACTACAACAAGTAACTAAATAACTAAAACCATTAACTAAAAAACTAATAACCAATATATTCTTCAAAAAAATACACAGCCTGTCCCGATTTTCGGGAAATATTAGAATTAAGACACTAATCACTTATTTTATTATTTTTACCACTTCAATTAATTTAGATGGCTCCAAAAACGAACAATTCAAAATTTCAATCTAAAAATGTATTAACCATATCGATTGCACATTTTGTACATGATGTATACACTTCCTTTTTGGCACCCATTTTACCACTAATTATTGATAAACTAAGTATAACATACTCAATGGTAGGTTTACTAAAAGTAATTGAATCAATACCTTCATTGCTCAATCCATTTATTGGAATATTTGCAGACCGGATAAAACTAAGATATTTAGTTATAATTATGCCCGCAGTTACTACAATTGTTATGAGCCTTATCGGTTTAGCACCAATTTATAGTTTGCTTGCTGTTTTATTATTTCTTGCTGGTGTAAGCTCAACTTTCTTTCATGTACCTGCACCTGTACTTATTAGAAAAGTATCGGGAAACAAAATTGGTAAAGGCATGAGTTTCTTTATGGTTGGTGGAGAAATTGCCAGAACATTAGGCCCTATAATAATATTAGGTGCAGTTTCTTATTGGGGGCTTGAAGGCACTTATAAATTAATTCCGTTTGGAATTTTAACTACAATAATTCTTTACTTCAAATTTCGAAAAATTAATATATCTGATGAACTTAAAAAAGAAACAAAAGCGATACATACATTTAAAAAATACATCCCATTTTTTATTATTATTACCGGTATCATGTTCTTCAGGGCTTCTATGAAATCGGCCCTAACCTTTTATTTGCCAACCTATTTAAATGAATCTGGTAGCAGTTTATGGCTGGCCGGTATTGCTTTATCAGTTATTCAGCTAGCAGGAACAGTAGGAACTTTATTTGCCGGAACTATTTCTGATAAAATTGGTCGAAAATCCGCATTAATTATTATAATTTCACTAACACCATTCTTAATGTGGTTATTCATATTAGCCGATCAGCAATACACTTTTATTATTTTAATAGTACTCGGATTCTTTCTGTTTGCATCCTCACCAGTAATTCTTGCTATAGTAAATGAAATTAAAACAGACAGGCCGGCTTTTATTAATGGGATTTTCATGACACTAAACTTTGTAATAGGTTCAATTGGTGTAATGATTGTTGGTTTCTTTACAGATAAATTTGGTTTTGAAACCTCGTACAAAATCACAGCTTTATTAGCTTTTGGGTCACTCCCTTTTGTTCTTTTGCTGAAGAAACAAAGAAAATAGATTTCACTTATAAAATTATGGATCATCAGGGAAATGCATAGGTGAAGAATTTGGAATATAGCGGTAGTCTGACAAGTTAATGGAATAATGGAATGATGGAATATTGGGAAGAAATAAAATAGTAACTTTGTACAACTCTAAATCTGAAATCTAAAACATAATTTAAAAAATGAAGAATATTTGTGTTTTTTGCGGCTCAAATTCCGGGCTGGATACTGATTTCAAAGTATATGCAGAAAAATTAGGTAAAATATTTGCTGAAAGAAAAATCAGGCTTATATATGGTGGTGGAAATGTTGGAATTATGAAAGTCATTGCAAATGCTGTTATTGAAAATGGTGGAAATGTAATTGGTGTTATTACTAATCATTTGGCTGATAAGGAATTAGCGCATGATAAGGTACAGGAAATGATACATGTTGAAACCATGCAACAACGAAAAGCAAAAATGACCGAGCTATCTGATGGTTTTATTGCCCTTCCCGGAGGTTTTGGAACCCTGGAAGAACTTTTTGAAGTGATAACCCTTAACCAGCTCGAATTACACAAAAAACCAGTTGGTATATTGAATGTAAATGGATTTTATAATCACTTAAAGTTACTGTTGGAAAGAATGGTAAAGGAAAAACTTTTACTTGAACCACACCGAAAAATGGTTATGATTGAAGAAGATCTGGAAAAATTATTACACCGAATGCACGAATATGAAGCGCCACGAGTAGGTAAATGGATTGATGATATTAAAGAAAGGTCATAATGCAAAAGATTGAATAATTATAAATTTTAAATGATAAATGATAAATTTTGAATTATTGTTATACTGCACCTGGCAAAAATTTTGAACTAATTATAGAATGAACAAACTTAAATTCCTGATATATTTCTTTTTAATTGTTGGTTTACTATTGTTTCTAAAGTTTAAGGGTAAAAACTATTATAAAATTCCAACCTATAATACAGCTACCACAATTAATGCTGTTATTGAAATTCCGGCTGGTACAAATCTTAAAACTGAATACAATCCTTCAACAAATAAATTTAACACTGACCCGAAAAATAGAAAAACAAGAATAATTAATTTTCTGCCATACCCTGCAAACTATGGATTTATTCCATCAACTTTAATGGATACTATTCGTGGTGGAGATGGTGATGCACTTGACATATTGGTGATCTCAGAACATGTTCCAATGAAAACTGTGCTGGAAGTAATCCCAATTGGAATTATTGTTTTACGGGACAGAGGAGAAATTGATAATAAAATCCTGGCTGTACCGGCTGATAAAGATTTTCAAATTATTAGCGCAACTTCATTTAAAGACCTGGAAAATGACTATCCTGAATTATTAAATATCATTCAACGCTGGTATTTATCATATAAAGGGCCTGGTAAAATTGAATTCATTGACTGGAAAGATGAAAAGGCAGCGATGAAAGAAATACAGAAATGGGTTAATTAGTGAACTGTTAACTGGGAACAGTAATCTGTAAGTTTTGAGATTTGAGGTGTAAGTATATGATTACGTAAAGCATTTTCCACTAAACGTTTTGGCTATGTTAAAAGCGGGATTAAATTGCATCACACTTTCAAGTTACTACTATATTTATTTCAAATTTTTATAATTATTCTGTTTTTTAATATGTTACCATAAATCAAATCGGGAATTATCAATCTTTATTGCTTTTCTAAGTAATCAACAGTAAAATATTCATCTTTAATATTAGGATTAACAACTATTTCATCAATTATCCAGATTGATTTTCTTCCGTTTTGTTTATTGATCATTGTCATTTCAGCAGCCATATATTTTTTATTTTCTGTATCAATTAATTTAATGTTTTTTGCCTCTAATATTTTATGTAATTCACCATCCAGGTTATAATAGACTGTTTTTCTTGTAACAAAGTCTTTTTTTCCGATATATATGATTCGTTTTGAATATCCGTTTTCATCAGCTATATCTTCGTCTTTTGGTATAGATTCAATTTCCCAGCAGTCAGTGTCACCTACCTGTTCTGTGCCAAGTTTTTTGTAATTAAAATCATTCAAATTTGGTGTAGATATATCTGCATTTGTAAATTCAGAACCCATAAAGCTTTTTCCTTTTTCACTACTTACAATCCTCCTGGTTTTTCTTAAAGCAGGCATATATATCCACATATCATCGTCTTTATTTTCATAATCAAATACCAACATACCAGTACCTTTAACATCAGCCGGATATAAAAATATAATAATTCTTTTACTAAGTTCATCTCCATAAGATTTTGCAGCAATACTGGTTTTTCTTATTCTTTCACGACTTTTCTGATTAATTATCTTTAATGTTCCAACCATTTCCGAACCTTCTAATTTTGATACTTCTTTTTGTTTCTCCATGATTTGTCTTCCTGTTAGATTATCCTGTGCATTTAAGTTTGTGCATATCATTAATAATAATGCTGTTAATAAGTATTTATTTGTTTTCATAATTATTTCTCCTTTAATTAATGTTTAACTATTTGATGTTTGTCGTTTCATAATATCAGTTGACGATTGTCGTTTAACGTTTACGATTGCTTAAAAAATTTTCCACGATAATCAGAAGAATTAAGATAGTTTATAAAACTTCCATATCTTCAAATCTTTTTATTGTTACCATAAAAAATTATATAAGTATTAAAAGTAAATGTCAAACTTTAAAAATAAACCCCAACATCAAATGTCAAACGTTAAATTTATTTTAATTTTGGTTCTAAAAAATTAGGTTTTATAATTAATACCATTGCAGGCACAACAATTAATGCGCCAACAAGACAGGTAAAAATGGAAATTACAATAAGAAAACCAAAGAATTTTACCGGTAAAAAAACTGAAATAAACAGGGCAGAAAATCCAACAATCACCGAAACAGCATTAAATGTTATTCCTCTGCCTGTTGTTGTTAATGTTTTAACAACTGCATCTTTGTAAGCAAGTCCATTGGCTCTTTCTTCCTTATATCTCCAAAGGAAATGAATAGTATAATCAACTCCCACACCAATCATGATTGAAGAAAGCATGG
>DAOVJU010000148.1 GCA_030632095.1 Chlorobiota bacterium | reverse complement strand
GAAATTGCCCGATACTTAAAGTCTTGATAAACAATTAGAATTAATGATATAAGGATTATTGTGGAAAGTAAACAGATCATTAATCCTTAGTGATTTCTTTCAGGTCTTTATCTGCATCTACCTCCCAAACATTGAAAACACCATCACCATCGAAATCTACTACAGCAGTAGCTTTTGCTTTAAAAGCATTTGTTGTTGCTTCAACCACTTCGATTAAATATTTTGCACTACCACCATCTGTTACCAGTTTTACTTGCTCAAAACCAATTTCATCAAGATCAGTTGTATATTTTGAATGTAAATAGAAATAGTTCTTTTCTAATAAGTGAACCTGTCCTAATTGTAATTGTGCTTCGGTGCTATGTGCTTTTGAAATTAACGGCATTAAACTCGGTAATGCAAGTAAAACCAGTATTCCAACAATTACTAAAACCACCAAAAGTTCAGATAATGTAAAAGCCTTTAGTTTCTTTATTTTCCCCTTCATGATTGTATTAAATATTTTATGCAAAGATACGAAAAGTTACTATGTTATGTCGATTTTTGTATTATTCTAATGTATAATTATCCGTTTTTAACAACTTTAGGCACTCTTAATTTTAGTTCACTTTAAGTACTGATTACTTACAAACTCTCAATATTTTGGTAAGTCGCTTTTAAAAAATTGAAGTGCTTAACTGGAACATTGGTAAATACATTGCAATTAATATGATTCCGACCAAAAGACCTACAAAAATGATTAGGATTGGTTCAAGCAAACTACTTATCATACTTATTTTATAATCTAATTCTTCAGCGTATTGCTTATCAAGTTTTTCAAAAATAAGATCTAACTGGTTAACTTCTTCTGCAACTTTCACTAATGAAACCAATCGTTTGTCAAATATTGGGAACTGTTGCATACTTTCATTTAGCAATTTACCATATAAAATATCGTTTTCAATAATTGTCAATGCCTTTTCGAAGGGATAAAAGCTAATCATTTTGTTTACCAGTTGTATGGATTTTAGCATTGGTGTTTTTGAACCGGTTAATAAGGCCATTGATTGGCAAAATCTTTCCAGATAGATTTTTTTAATAATATCGCCTAATAAGGGTGTTTTTAAGAGTATGCTGCTTGCTATTCTTCTATATATGGTTTTATTCCTGATGATGAATAAAAAAACCACGATAATTACAAGGATTAAAAACATTAATCCACTATAGTTTGCAAAAAAGTCTGAAATTTTTACGATCATTCTGGTAATTGCCGGTAATTCACCACCAAAACGGCTAAATACATCAACAAACATGGGGACCATGTAGTTCATCATAAAAAAAACAGCGGCAAATGCTGTGATCAAAACCAGGATTGGGTAGGAAAAAGCGTTAACTAATTGACGGTTTTGCTTTATTTTCTTTGAATAGAATACTGCTAAATCTTCCAGAACGTTTTTTATTCGACCACTCTCTTCACCAATTTTTATGCTGAAGTACTCATAATTTGAAAATTTTTCACTTTCCTTAAGTGCCTCTGACAAGTTTCCACCTTCAAGAACATAATTGCATATTTCTTTGAAAAGCTTTTTATCAGCCTCTTTGGTTTGTTCATCAACAATTATATCTAATGCTGATTTTATATCTAAACCGGATGACAGCAAAATACCTAATTCAGAATAAAATCTTTCCTTTTTCTTGTCTTTGAGTTTAGTGCCAAATAGTTTAATATCCTTATTTAACAGGTCGATAATTATATTTGTCTTTGAATCTGAATCCAAAGGAACTTTTAAACCTTTTAGTTTCTTTTTACTCTTCTTTATTTGTTTTAAATCAATTGCCACCTTAAGTTATAAAGTTATATTTTAAAGTTTAATGTTCAAATAACTTAGAATTAGGATATTTCTTTATTACATGAATTGGAAAATCAAGATTATCGATTTCAATATCCAAAATTAATTCATTTACAAGTTTAGAATTTTCCGAATTATAATAAACATATATGTCGTAAACTTCAATGTTAAATGTATCGATACCATTTACAGCTTCTCTTATTATTACTTGATCTTCAATATCGTAAAAAGTTTTTTCTTCATTCATAAATTTAATAACAATACTTCCATATTGATAATTAATTTCATCTGCTTTAATAAAATCGGATTTTAATATTTGCTGCAATTGAATTAATTCAAGATCAATTAAATTATTTTTGTTGGTTGCAAAAAGTACTTTGTTAAATGTAAAGAATACATAAATAGCAGATCCAACCACAATACTGCTTAGCACCATTGTGACAGCCACTTCAATAATTGTAAAGGCTTTTATTTTACCTGACATTAACATTAACAAGCTCTTTTGATTGATAAAGCAGTTTATTATCTTTAGTATAAGCTTCAATTTGCAATTCTTTTATATCCTTAGATTCATTGTACCCAAGAACGCTTTTATATATCACTAAATTCTCATATTCAAAGTCTTCATTAATATAAGTATTAAGCATTTTAGTTTCTGACTTTATATCTTCGCAAAGCAAATATGCATTTAATCTTAATCGACTACTGTTTCTTGAATTACCTATAATTAATGCAACCACGACACCAAAACTTATCATAATAATCGTCATGGCTACTATGGTTTCAATAATTGTTGATGCTTTGAGTTTTTTCATTCTATTCCAAATATTTAATAATCTTTGCTTTTTTAGTATTATCTAAAATTCCTGAACTTGCAAAATGCTTATCCAAATCATTGAAATCTATTGTAGCATCTAATAAATGGTTTTCATATACAGATGAAAGAGTTTTAAGAATAAACTTTTGCAGGTATAAACTGCCAACAATAGTTCCTTGATGCATCATGGTGACATTGGTATAAACCTGTCCGTTTATTACAACTTTTTTATGAATTTTGAATATTGATGGATCACGATCAATTTTCTCCATATTTATTACTAAAATATCTCCGGAGATAATTGAATTTTCATATATTTCAAACATTACCGGTGATTTTTTTGTATGATATAGCACTAATGAGCCGGGGTACTGTATTTTGCAGTTATTTTCTATTATAATTGTATCACTTGCAAATGCTTGTATATTACCTTCGTACCATTTTTTAATTATAATTTTTCGGGCATAAATTAATAAATTATCAAGTTCTGAACCCGAATCAATAATAATTTCATTTGGTGAATATAGTATTATATTTCCTTTAATTTTCTTATCTATAAGCTGGGTGTTAACAAATGAAATAAGTACTAATGTTTTGTTGTAGAATGAATTGTATATTTCTTTTTGTTTTGAAAAATTCTCAAAGAAAACAACACTGTCATTCTTATTAAATGTACCTTTCAGATATACAAGATTTTTTTGAATTAGTTGTTCATTATAGGCAGGAAGGGCCTGATTACTTAACTTTTGCTCTCCGTAAATTAATTCACTGCCGGAATAGCTTCTTCCTTCTATGTATGCTCTTTTCACAAGCTGCTTCGGCAGATAACACAAACCTCTGATAAATGTATTTCCGCTAATTGAAAGTGAGTTGTTAAGATCAGTCAGATACAAAGAAGTTTTTTCGGTTTTAAAAATGTCAAGACCAATTAAGGCTTTACTGTTCTCAAATTGATTTTTCCAGGTAGATTTTACATTTAGAATATAGTATAATCCCCAAATACCTTTTGTGATAAAAACATTTTCATCTTCGTAAAGTTTGATTTCTTTCTCAGTATTAAGATCTACCAGGTCAATATTATCACTTGCTAAAACGTAGCCTGATTCAACATTTGATTTGAGTTGATCTCTTTTAAGGTAATAATCCAGATTTTGCCTGGTAAAATAAGATGATAAAATAAAAAAACCACTTATTAATATTATGATAAAAGCTACAAATACTGCATAATATAACGCTCCTGCTTTTACCATAAATAAATATCTATTCCAACGGTTTTTAAAGCTTATTAATTGTCGTTTTTGTCTTTATTTTCCTGATCGATGACTTCTTCAGTTTCTTCATCTATATTTAAAGGAAGATTCATGTCGGCATCGTCTTCAGATTCTTTCATTATAACTTCCTTATTTGATCTTTTTGTTTTCAATTTTTTTATAAGTCTTTTAATTACAGCTTCTTTTTCATAAATATCGATTTCATGCCCCAATTTATAGTGTTTAACAATTGTCGTATCAGATCCATACCTGATGTATTCTCCATTTTTTAGTCCGTTTTTATAAAATGAGCTGATTTCAATATTCCCATTTTGATAATATTTTTTATATGCTCCTTGCAACTTCCCTTTTTTCCAGTTTGAAGATATTTTTAAATTTCCATTCATATACCATGATTTCCATTTTCCGTTTTTAGTTCCTTTTTTAAAATAGCCTTTTGTTAAAAGATTTTTGTTCTTGGTAAAAACTAAATATTCACCATGTAAAAGTTTTCCGCTATAGCCTCCATAATTCTTATTAATCAGATTTGATGAATACCAATAGTACTGCACATTATCATGTAGCTTTAAAGGTATATTCTTAGTAAAAGTAGAGATCTCAATGGTAGAATCTTTATATTTTACCATAATTCTGCTTAAGTCTTCAATGTACTTTATTTGTTGAGCCCTGATTGAAAACAAAGTCATTAAGACCATACTTAACGATAAATATATTTTTAGTTTGAAAGTTGAGTTCATTTTTTATTTATAAAACATTTTTTCTACATCCTGATATTTCAATTTAATGGAATCCTCATATATTTCAAGCAATTTGCATCCTTTAATTTCATGATTTATTTGCATCAGATAATTTTTTCGATTCAGGTTAATTAGTGCTAATTTTTCATTGGTTTCCTTACTTAATATCATTCCATTATAGTCAATTTTTGGCCAATTTATGTACTTTACAATTGGTGCTTGCTTTTTATACGAAACAGGTTTGTTTTTTATATTCCTGTTTTGATTTGCTTTTTTATTATCGATAACTGATTTTATAACCTTACCTCTACCCAAGAAAGGATCTCTATAATCTCCAATGAAAGGAATTTCCATTGTATCATTTGAATCAAGTTGAGTAGTATCAATTGGTAATAATTGGTTATTATAAATTTCAGGGCTTTGAGTAAAATCTAAAATTTTATAAATAATCAAAGCCCATACAATTAATACTGCAGGTACTAATATGTAAAGTGACTTTTTGTTTTTCATTAATAAAGCTAAGTATAATTAATTCTGCTTACTATTCACTATTTTGTTAGACTATCAACATTATTCTTCAACAAAAAACCATTTAAATTCACTGAAATCACCCTCATTACCAGCATAATCAATTGATTTAACCCTCCAGAAATATTTTTTGTCTTTTGCTGGAGTTAGTTGATATTCCATTCCTGTAATTTCAATATCAATTATTGGGATAGTATTTATAGAATCTTTATAAACATATAAGCTATCAAATATTGGAGAACCAGCTACACTTTGTCTTTGCCATTGAAGGATTACATCTTCTGTTGAAACAGTGTCTTCATCAGCAGGTGATTGTAGTATTGGCTTACCTGGTGCAGTCCAATCAATTGTAAAAGAACGGGATGTAAAAATAGATTGCGAATAATCATTTAATGCCTGTACCTGCCAGATATAAGTATCTTCAGTAAATTCATCATATCCACTTATTTCATCAGGTACTATCAGTGTGTCATCAAAGACAAAAACATCAACATTAACCGATTCTTCAATTAGTAATTTAAACCGGTAAGAATCAGCATTTTGCTGTTCACTCCATGTGAAAATGATTATAGAATCGTTGGTATATAAATTATCTTTTGGGCTTAATAAAGTTACTTGTTCAACAGTTTCGGTACTATCAATTGTGAAATTCCTTTTTGCATATGCTGTTTCACTTGAAGTATTAAATGCCTTAACCCTCCATTGAAATTCTCCCGGAAAAAGGATAAGGTTTTCAAATTTATTCTTGCTGATATTGGTATCCAGCGCAATATATATAATACTGTCAAATCGCGGCGAAACAATTTGAAGTGCATATTTATCCGCATCAGGCACAACTTCCCACCAAAAAGTAAGTGTTGTATTAAGTGTAACCAAATCATCGGGCGGCGATAGCAATAAAACTATTTCATCTTCAATGTTTCGAACAATAATATCCTGACAACTGTAAACTCCAATCAGGCATACAACAGATATTAGCAATGTTAATGTTATTCTATTCATTTTATTCATTCTTTTTAATATTTTGTAAATATATTTTTGCATATAACGAAATTCTATTTGTTTTTGGATTTTTCATTGAATAATATTTCACCGATGAAACTTTACCAATTCTATAATCAGTCTCCAGAAGCTTAATAAGCTTTAGTATTTTAATGAATGTTCCTTCAACTATAAACTGGCTGGTCTGGATCATGTAATCTTGTTTACTGATCTGATGTACTGCCGGGAAATCACGAAGTGTAATATTGTTTTGCTTACAATAACCTCCAACTCTTTCAAGGAGCTGCTTATGAAGATCTTTATCGAGGGATATACTTTCACCAATAGCCTGGTCAATTTGTTTTATCCTTTTTTCAATAAGTTGAATTCTGACAGGAGCATCGTCTAAATTTGACAATTGTTCTGAAATTCTGCTATTCTCAATAAAAATATTAACTGTTTTTTTTATGGCCAGGTTATAAACAATTATAAAAAAGACAAAAAAACCTACTAAAAGGTATATTACTTTATTTTTATATGTAAGTTTTTTAAACACCTGACTATTTTAAAGTTCAATAATTTCAATTTCAATTTCAAATTCACCTGATCTCATATCTTTTTCTTTATTGTAAAAAAGAATATTTATATTACTTATCCATTCTTCCTTTTTGATAATATCAATCCAGTCGTTCAACGAAATTCCATAATTAGTTATTCCTGCCACATTTATGCGATATGTATTAAAATCAATAACTTGTCTCTTTTTTATCTTTTTTCTCAACGGATTGATATCCAGCTTAGTAAGCCTTATATTTTCTGGCAGCAAGTGAGCGAGTCGATCAGCATAAAAGAACAATTTTGATGGTTTTAAGAAACCATTCTGAACAACAAATTGTTCCTTTTGTTCCAGGGAACTGCTTAATTCAGTGATCATGTTTAGTAAATATTCGTTTTGATTATATTGTTCAGATAGAATTTTTAGTTTATTATTTGCTAAATCAAACAACAGGAAATTTAGTAATAAAATGCAAAAAAAGAGTATTAAAACAGCCTTAAATGCTACTCTGAATAACTGCTTATAAATAAAATTTTCAAGCATTAAACCGATCTTAGGCACCAATTGTGTTTCTTCAGTTTCAGATGGTAAAAAATATTTAATAGCCGATGCATAAGGAAGAAGCGTGTGCTGGTCAAGTTTTCCTCCACCTATTTCATAAGTAGTATCTACTGATTCATCTGTTCTAATAATATTTGTAATGGTTTTGTTCTTAACAGTAACTATAGAATTTGCAAGCTGATATTTTTCAAAAGGTTTGTTTAAAAGATCAACAATATTTTGGAGGCTAAAAGGGCCAAATGTGAGATCAATTATGTGAAGATTATTTTTTTGAAAAGTGTCAATCATCTCATCAATTACCTGTTTTCTGACTACTGCTACAAATATCTCATTGTTTTCAACTATTCTCTTTTGAATATAGAAATTGCTGGCTACTGCGTTAGGCAGTAAATTAACAATGATTTGCTGATCTGTAAGGGTTTCAGCATTTTCTATTTTCTTATATATAACACCTTTACCCTCAACCGAGATTGAAATTGGAGATTTTTTGTCAATTTTTTCGATTAGTTCATCTATGCTTTCCAACTCAATCTTTTCATCTTGTTTGTTTAGAATAGATTTGGTTTTGACAAGTTTAACAAAATCAAAAATACTATT
>DAOVJU010000508.1 GCA_030632095.1 Chlorobiota bacterium | reverse complement strand
TGGAAGTTTTATGATAAGTTTTTTTAGTCAGGATTATATTGCCGGCCTTAGCGAAACCAATGCTGCCAAATATGTAGCTCTCTATTGGGGTGGCGCAATGTTAGGGCGTTTTTTTGGTGCTGTTTCAATGTCTGATATCAACTCAATTAAGAAAAATATTTACACATTTCTAATTGCAATTTTCTCATTTTTACTTGCATGGTACATAACTGCACAAATAAATCTGGCTGCTATATTTTTTATTTTTGTTATCCTTAACATTGTTGCAGTAAAAATTGGTAAAAATAAAGCAAACAAAACTCTTGCAGTTTTTGCAATTGCAGCCCTCGGTTTGGTAGTACTAACAGTTTTATTAAAAGGCGAATTTGCAATGTGGACATTAATTGCAGTTGGTTTATTTAACTCAATAATGTTTCCTACAATTTTCACTTTATCTATTAGCGGACTTGGTAAACATACAAGCCAGGGTTCGGGGATTTTAGTTATGGCAATAGTTGGAGGGGCATTAATTCCGCTGATTATGGGCGGTTTAGCAGATACAATTGGCTTGCACTTCTCATTTTTAATAACA
Organism: Chlorobiota bacterium; assembly: GCA_030632095.1. Lineage (GTDB taxonomy): Bacteria > Bacteroidota > Bacteroidia > Bacteroidales > B39-G9 > JAADFW01. The sequence continues at coordinate 2,505 of DAOVJU010000508.1, read as the reverse complement.
ATTATTTGTTATGCCTACATTGTGTATTTCGGGCTTAAAGGATATAAAAACATTAATCATTTAGCAGATTAGAAAAACCGTTTACAATGAAAATGAAACTAAAAGACTACAATTTACTACTGTTGATTATATTGATATTTAGCTTTATGGGATGCTCTGAACGTGAAAAACCATCAAATACAATAATTTCATCACCATCAAAAAACATTCTTGTTGAATTTCAACTTAAGCAGGATGGCACACCATGTTACATGGTAAAACACGAAGGGAAAATTGTCATTGATACTTCGTCAATGGGATTTGAATTTCAAAAACAAACTGCACTAATTAAAGGATTTAATGTTATTGGGAATGATATGAAGTCTCATAACGAAACCTGGGAAATGCCCTGGGGAGAACAAAGAAAAGTGTTCAATTGCTATAATGAACTTATCGTAAACCTTCGGGAAATAGAAACTCCAAACCGTATGCTAAACATCTATTTTAGGGCATATGATGATGGCATGGCATTTCGATACGAATTTCTTAAACAGGAAGGGCTTGATGAAGTAATTATTACAGACGAAAATACACAATTTAATCTTACAGGAGATCACACATGTTGGTGGATTCCAGGCGACTGGGATCTTTACGAGCACTTGTATAATACTACAAAATTTACGGGAATAGATGCAATTAGTAAACGAAATCACCCCAATTTAAATGCTACATATATTCCTGAAAATGCAGTAAACACTCCTGTTACAATGAAAACAGATGAAGGCTTGTATTTAAGCTTTCATGAAGCTGGTTTGATAGATTATTCAGGAATGACACTTAAAGTGGATAAAGATAAACTGCTAATGCAAAGCGAACTGGTGGGATCTGATATTACAGGGTATAAAGTAAAAAGAACTTTGCCTTTTAAAACTCCGTGGCGAACTATCCAAATAGTAAATAAAACAGGAGATTTGATAGAATCTAATTTAATTGTAAATCTTAATGAACCTAATAAAATAGGAAACGTTTCCTGGTTTACTCCAATGAAGTATATGGGTATTTGGTGGGAAATGCACCTGGGAATTTCTACCTGGGATATTGGAGCTACACAAGACATGACAACCTTTATTAAGAAAAAATCTAGTAGCAGTAAGCACGGGGCAACTACTGAAAACGCAAAAAAATACATTGATTTTGCTTCTAAAAATAACATCAAAGGCTTGTTAGTAGAAGGATGGAATACAGGTTGGGAGCATTGGATTGGTTTTGAAGACAGGGAAGGTGTTTTTGATTTTATTACTCCTTATCCTGATTACGATTTAAAAGAAGTAGTGCGTTATGGAAGAGAAAAAGGAGTGGAAATAATCATGCACCACGAAACTTCGTCAGCACCAAGAACATATGAAGCACAGATGGATACAGCATACTCCTTAATGAATTCCTTAGGAATTCGTTCTGTAAAATCAGGATATGTCGGAAAAATTATCCCTAAAGGAGAATATCATCATGGACAATGGATGGTAAATCATTATAACAATGCAGTTATAAAAGCAGCCTTTTATCAGGTGGCAGTTAATGCACATGAGCCTATAAAAGCAACAGGTTTAAGAAGAACTTATCCAAATATGATTTCCAGGGAAGGTTTAAGAGGACAAGAATTTAATGCATGGGCTACAGACGGGGGAAATCCACCGGAACATTTATCTATTGTAGCCTTTACGCGTATGCTGGCAGGCCCTGTGGATTTTACGCCGGGCGTTTTCAATATAAAATTAAGCCCATATAAGAAGAATAATCAAATCAATACAACCCTGGCACATCAATTAGCCTTGTATGTAGTTATTTACAGTCCTATTCAAATGGCTTGTGATTTAGTTGAGAATTATATAAATCAGCCTTCATTCCAATTTATAAGGGATGTAGGAGTTGATTGGGAACAAACAAAAGTAATAAATGGAGAAATAGGTGATTTTGTTACCATCGCCAGGCAGGAGAGAGAAACAGGCAACTGGTTTGTAGGAAGTATTACAGACGAAGAACAACGCTCTGTAACAATTGATTTCCGTTTTCTTGAAGATAATAAAAAATATAAAGGCATAATTTATAAAGATGGTCAAGATGCTCACTGGAATGACAATCCTACCAGTATCGACATAAAAGAAACCATAATTGATAATACAATAATAAAAACCTTTGTCTTAGCTCCGGGAGGAGGCTTGGCAATAAGTTTGAAATTGAAAAATTAATGAAAAATTATGAGTCATAAATTGAGAATTATAAGGATAAACGTTAAACAATTTAGCAATGAAACAATTTAACAATAAAACAATATAAACTGACTCAATGAATATTTTAATTGCACCGGATTCGTTTAAAGAAAGTCTTAGTGCTACTGAGGTATGTCGGTTTATTGAATCAGGAATAAAAAAAATACTAATTAATGCAAACATAACCGGTATTCCCTTGGCTGACGGTGGTGAAGGCTTCGTTCAATCTATTATTGATGCAACAAATGGGTGCTTAATA
>DAOVJU010000304.1 GCA_030632095.1 Chlorobiota bacterium | reverse complement strand
ATTAATAATTATTTCTTTATTTAAAATATTATCCACTTTAAAAAAGTGTGTCTTATCTGTCTCATTATAATTTAGTACAGGATACCAGTTTTGTGCTGGATTACCAAGAAGCTTCCCTTTAAAATCTCTATCAATATCCTGAATATTCTGATATCCTAACATATCAAATATTAATTTACCACTGATTACATGTACTCCACCTTTGGTATATAGCGCAAGTACTCCATTCCCGCCGCGTATACCATAAATAGCTGCTTGTGCACCCTTCAAAACTTCTATTTTATCAATATCAGCTGGCGGGATATTATTAAAGGCAAATCTGTCAACTTCCATCCCGTCTATTAAAAAGAGTGGTTCAGTAGAAGCCATTAATGTGCTTTTTCCGCGAATAACATATTGAGCTGTTGTTCCGGTACCATATACATCAACGCCAGGAACCCGGCTTTTTATAACATCTGCTATGGATGTGTATGACTGCATATTCATTTCATTAGCATTAATAACATGATCTGCCTGGCTGTATAACCTGTAATGTCTGTCTTCAGATTTTACAGTATCAGCAGATATTTGCTCTCTGTAATACTTTTGTTTGTTTTTTTTCTTTTCTGCTTTAAAAGAATTTTTATACCATTTATACAGCGCTATTGATTTATCAAATTTCCGCCCGGGCAAATCGGCTTCATCAATCATAATCAGTACATTGTCTTTTTTATCATATTCTCTTTTAGCTTCAAGTTTTATTTTAACAGTATCAAATAAATCAATTCTATCAAAATAAAACCTACCATGTTCGTCGGTTGTATCTTGCCTGTTGAAGTAAAATTCATTCAGAACAGTGAGTTTTACAAGACTGTTTTCCAATGGTATTTTAATCATTTGCCTGGTTACCCATCCGCTTACAACCAAATTCTTTTCTCGCTGAAATTCAATTTCCGGAAACTGATCATTAACAATATTGTTCCAATCATATCTTATCCATTCTTCGCATATTAATAGTTTATCAATCTCTTCCAATACATTCTGATCAGAAATATTATCTAAATATTCAGTACCTATTTCAAAGGATGGTAAAAAGGAATTAAACCAAAGATAAGATCTTAAATCCTGATTGAACAGATTACTTATTTCAGATTTATATTCATTTGTATAAAGGGTTAAAAGACCTTTATTACTTTGCGCGTTGGTATTGATAACAATTATCGCAGAATCTTCGGGATTATTTTGTTGAATAGTGATTCCAGGTTTTTTTCGTTTACCAGGAGGATGAAATATAAGCCTTTCAGCAATTTTATTTAAATCATTATCAAAAGCAGTTATTAACATTACTCCTGAAGGAAAATCCAGTGAAGATATTTCACTCCTGGCTTTTTTCTCTTTTAAAATATGCTTTTCAAAAAATTGTTTTTCACCACCAGACTGTAACAGAAAAAACACCGAGTTAGCATAATCATCAAGGGTTTTTTCAACATTTGAGATCAATTCAATTTCAATTAAATGCCGGCTTACATTTTGATTTACTTTGAGAATATAACCTCTGTCTTTAAATTCGGGCAATTCATATTTATGCAATTTTCCATCAAATTCAAAACTCACAAAATATTCCTTTTCTTTATCTGGTACGAACCAAAATGAAGAAATGCCATTTTTATTAAAAACTATATTAGTACTATTGTCTCCCTCTTTATAAATTATACTGGCATTCAATGTATTATCAAGCTGTTCTATATTGGTTTTAATAATAATATGATTTTCAAGCCCTGAAACAAAATTTCCACCTTCAGAGAAAAATTGTACTTGCAGCTTTTCTGATTTGCCAGGTAAATGATTCTTGAAATCTTCAATTCCAGCAGAAGAAATTCCGGAAGGGGCAATTAATAAATATTTACTGAAGAAAAATTCATCGCCAAAATTTCTTGACCAGTTTGTATATGCTCTGAACCTGTAAACACCGGCTTGTATAGTATCTTTTAAATCAATTTCTGCCAGGGCAATTCCATTTTCTAACCTTAAAATTGAAATATAATTCAGCATTTCTTTCGAATCAATCATTTCAATGTAAAGGTTTGTACTTACCGTATCAGGCAAATAGCTTGAATAATTCAGCACAAATGCCTTTAAAAATATTTTGTCAGAAGTAGTATAATACGGGTGATCAAACTGAACAAATATCCTTTGTTGGGGATATTCATGGTTAAGTTTATTTATTTGTGTATTAAGCTTCTTTATTCTTGTATCTTCTACCTGCGGAAAAACTTGTAAAACAAATAAGCTAGCAAGTATTAAAAAAACAATTCTCAGGTTTTTCATGTTCATCATTGTAGTTTTAAACCATGAATTTACAATAACAAAATTTATTTTACATATAACTATTTGTTAAAAACCCGGTTCTGTTGTTTTGCCATATGTTCAGGAATTATTGGCTTATATCATTAAACTTTAATAATTTATTATGTTCGAAATAAAACAAAAATCATACTGGAATATAAAAAAAACGTCATCCTGAAATAAATCAGCTTTAATGCTCTAAATGGGTAACTTTTACCAACATGCCTGCAAAGTTAAGCCGCTGCCAGAGTTTCAAAACTACTGACAGGGTATTTTCCCGCGAAGCTGTTTCAATTATCAATTGTCAACAGACAATAATAAATTGATTTTGTTATTTTAAAAACTTATCTTTTCCAACAAAGATTTTCTCTATCAGGCCAGATTTAGTTCCGCTGAAAATTGTTCCTTTATTAATGTTTGAGGTTAGTAATACATTATTCACAGTATCCAGTAAATTATGAAATACTTTAACATCAACAGGAGTAAAATTATCTCCTTCAATAAGTAAAGAATATTGTGCCTGGCCTAATGTTCCAACATCAATATCATCAACAAAATCCTGGTTGCTGGTTACCGTAATTGAACTCAAATATTTATCAACAGAAGCTGAGTCAGCCAGTAAACCACTAATCATCCATTTATCATTTTCCTTTAACATTGTAAAAGAACTATCAGGATAATTAAAAGTTAATTTGTTCAAATTTTCCTTTTGGGTTTTAATAAGATATTTATTCCGGTATGAATTTATATCCCTGTTATATGTCATGCTCAGGAAACCATCAACTGCATATATAATTTCATCACCTGCCAAACGCACAAAACTTGTCATTGTACCTTGCCTCTGATATTGATTTTTTGGTTGTTGATAGGAAAATTTACCAATAAAAATATCTGCAAGTACATTTTTACCATCTTTAACTATAACTCTCGTGGCCAAAGAATCAGTAACTTCAAAATCATTCCATTTATCTTCTGATGTTGCAGCCACCCGTTTCGGAACGAGCTTTAAAAGATCATTCAACATATTATCAACCATTGTTTCATCAGCATTGTATGATTTATCAGTATTTCCCACTTTCCACCCCACAGCTTGCCTGGTCAGGTTAACTTGTTCCTTATCAGCTTTAGGAATAATTGAAATACCCGAAACATTTGCAACATCAAAGTTTACTAAATCTTTACGAAAAGACCTTTCACCCTTTTTATTTTCCGAAATTCTTAAAAGAACAACAATTGCCAGTAAAACAACAAAAACAATTGTAAGGCTTTTAATATTCATTTTTTTAAACATATCCTTCCTCCATTCTTTTAATTCGTTTATTTCTGTTTATTTGCATTCTTATTACCCCATAAATTATAATTAATAATATTGGTAATAAGAAGTTTAAATATTTAAGAAAAGCTTTTTTGCCATCTTCAACCTGTTTTAATGGCCTTGATGATACCCCTTTTGTCCTTAATTCAATTAACCCGGTATCGTCAGATAACCAGTCAATAGAGTTAACCATCAGGTTTACATTGTCTTCCTGAATTTGCGAAGCATTTTGTCCTTCTCCGTTCACAGGAAAATTTCCATCACCAATTACTACCATTTTTGATTCTGCATCGCCAACTATTTTCCCACTTAATAAAGCAGCAACCGTTAAATTTGACATTGGAAAATCTGCTTTTCCCCATTTTTTACTTATATCAAAACGAATTGGTGATGATTTGGTTCCTGTTCTTTCCGATGTTTTTGCAAGAGGAAGAAAACTCAATGCTGTATCACCTATATAACTTATTGAACTTACAAATTGTAAGATAACTGCTTCTAATCCCTTTGTTATCGGATGTTCTTCAAATGTTGAAATTACAGGTATAAAAGGGAATTGAACCTGCGATGTAAAACTAAAGAAACCTCTTTGTTGACGCACCCCAACATTTGCACAATTTGCATCTATAACAAAATTATTTTCAACCACCAATCCTTTATTGGTCAACCATGTTTCAATTCCGGTATTTATAGTTTTACCTGAAGCATTATTCAAATCTCCATCAACCCGGTTAATAGCTAAAAACAAATTTCCCCCTTGTGCCAGGTAATTATCAAGTTGGCTTAAATGATCAGCAGGTATAGAATCTTTGGGGTCAACCAGGGCAACTGTTTTGTATTCAGATAATTGTTCTGTGCTATCGTTTAAAGTTACTTCTTCAATAATGTATAATATAGACAAAGAAGTATAAACCTGCTGAAAAGCTGCCAGGGATGGTTCACCATGGCCTTGTAACAATCCTATTTTCGGCTTATCCAAAACTGAAAGCTTTTTAATGCTTGATGACAAAGCATATTCCATTGCAGTTCCCGGCTGCATAAATGGAATAACATCAGTTTCCTCACCCATTTGTATTAATGCCCCTAAAAATGCTTTCTGCTGCTTCACCTGGTCTTTTTCACGTATATTAATTATCACAGGTTGTACGCCGGCTTGTGCTGCTTCCATTTCTTGTTCTCTATGGATTAACAAAAACGCCCTTATGGGGGATTTTTGCTCTTTTAGGGGCGGCCGGGATTGTTTTATTTGGTTCTCCAAGCCGCAATCCTATTGCCCGGTTTTTCGGCGGGCTTTACAAACTTTATGACATCTCCCGTTATCTGGCTGATGTCCTGTCTTATTCAAGACTTCTCGCCCTTGGTCTGGCCACAAGCGTCATTGCCATGGTGGCCAATACACTCAGCCAGACTGCTTTAAAGATTCCCTGGGTAGGATGGCTTCTCGCAGGCCTGATATTTATAGGGATGCACCTCTTTAACCTGGGTAT
>DAOVJU010000467.1 GCA_030632095.1 Chlorobiota bacterium | reverse complement strand
GGTGATTTAATATTGTTTTCCATTTTCATGGCTTCAAGAACTAAAATATTATCGCCCTTTTCAACTTTAGTGCCTTCTTCAACCATTATATTTAATACTAAACCGGGCATAGGAGCTTTTATTTCATTAATCTTGGAAGTGCTAAGATTATCCATCCCCATTTTATGAAGCAATTTATCTAAATCGTCTCTAATCTCGAGTGAATATTTATTATTTCTGATTTTAATATCAAACTTTTTAGCATCATAATCCACTTTAAGAATTTCAATATGGTACGATTCATCATTCATAATTAAATGATAAATCCCCTTATTAGTCTCAATAATATCTAAATTAAAATCCTTATCATTTATTTTCCCTTTTGAATTTGTGTTTTTATTAAATTCAATTTTGTAATCCTTACCTTCAACTTTTACTGTATACATGATACTTGTTTTAAATTAAGCCTTAAAAATACATTTTTAATTTAAAAAGAATGTTAGTCCTATATCACTTTAACGTTTTTGTTTGATTGTTAATCAACTTACCTTCTAATTATCAAGCATATACGGACTTCATTCGTTCCACCTTTTTGTTTGTATTTCAAATCCTGCTAAATCCAGTACCCTGTCAATAATTGTATTTACCAGGTCTTCAATTGATCGGGGTTTAGAATAAAAAGATGGGCTTGCCGGGCAAATAATACCACCGGCCCTGGCTATTTTTTGCATATTATTAATATGAATAAGGCTTAAAGGAGAATCGCGCGTAACCAGAATTAGTTTTCTTTTTTCCTTTAAAATAACATCTGCAGCCCTTGTAATTAAATTATCTGATATCCCGTTGGCTATTCTTCCCAGGGTACCCATAGAACATGGACATATAATCATTATTCCGAATTTAGCCGAACCGGAAGCAAAGGGGGCATTATAGTCATTTTTATCGTATGTTTTAAAGGGCATTTTTTTGTAATCTTCATTATTTAATTCATATTCCCAAATTTCTTTTGCGTTATCGGAAAATACAATTCCGGATTTTAATACCTGGTCTTGAAGAAGCACTAATTTTTCTAATAATTGTTTTGCATAAATTGCACCGCTTGCACCTGTTATACCAATAACAATCCGATGTTTTTTTTCCATATTCTCAAGTTAAAAATCAAAATAAAAATTACTTAATGAAGTTTTAAATGCAAAATAAAAAAGGAGTAGATCATTGTTTCCTGTTTCGCTGTTAAGTTTCCTTTTTATTAATCCTGCTGCTAATTGCATATTTGTATTCGGATTAAGTATATATGCAATCTCAGGATTAAAAAATTGCACAGTTGTATTTAAACCTTGTGTTGTTTTATTACCGAAACCGTCACCATAAATTAATGCATTTGTTTTAGAGGGAAAACCATTTTGTGCAGCAAGGTCCGATTTAAAAATATCTTTCCCCCAGTGTGTCCCTGATGAATCAGCCCCATACACTGCATAGTTATATTTAAATTGAAACAAAAAATTGTTCCATCTGTAATTTATAATACTTACAAATTCATTGAAATTGGCCCCAAGTGGGTGTGCAAGTGCTTGCTGATAATGTGCATAGTTTTGTAAAGGAGCTTCATGAGCGTAAACATATGGCCTTACTGAGTTATATTCAAGTTGTAAATAGAAGTTATTTATTTGCAGCAAGTCAAAAAGTTTAAGCCCTGCCTGGAATCCTGTTTTATTAAGTATATGGCCAGAACCCTCTTTTATTCTTTTAAAATCGAAATCATCTACAACTATTTGTCCATAAAAATGGTATTTATCAAATGGTGTTATTTTAAGGTTCAAGCCGATTAATGAATTATCAGGAGAATTTAATGAATTTTGTACGGTATGATAAAATATTACGGGATTTAAATATCGTACATTATATCCTTGCTTTTGGAATGAACTATCGGTTTTCCAAATTACGGCTTCAAATAACCCAACTTCTAACCAACCTAAACTAAGATTTAAGAAATAAAATGACCCGTATTTTTTTTTAAATCCACCTTCATAAATTTGATTTAAGTTGATGTCGATAAACGAAGTATATAAATTAGTATACTGTAGCCAGGAAGTGGTTGTTGTAATTTTTAAATAAGGATAATTAAATGCATTATCAGACAATAATAATGAACGATAACCATTTCCTATAAAATTCTTTCCATGGCCAAATTGAATGTTTAAATAACCAAAAGGAGAATAAGAAATTAAACCATTGGCATAAGCATAGTCATAGCCATCATCTTTAAATAACTTAATTAATCCCTGGCCAGGAACGATTTTATTTGTTGAAACATATTCTGACACATACTCTGGAAAGAAAGACTGGTTTTCGTAAAAATCAGTTATAAAGAATAATTTGTTCCCAATATTTCCTTTTGCCTGAAAGCCCCTTGTATTGGTATATAAAAAATTATTCCGGGCTAAATTTATAGCTCCCAGTAAATTGAAAACAGGGTCAATAGCAAGGTAAAAATCTACCGTATCAACAATAATTGCCGATTCGTAAAACAGTTTTCTTTTTAAATAACCATATTTCTTTGCTTTGTTATATTTCTCCTTTAGCAAAACCGAATCAACATTGATATATTTGTCAAATTCCGATTTTAGATATGGTTTAATTGCAGTATGATAATAATTGTTTTTATCATGATTTTGTTCAATTTGTTGAATATAATAATGATTTAATGGTAAAACAGTTTGAGATTTTAGATTTGAAGAAGTAAAGAAAATTAAAATAAATCCAAGCAACAGGAAATAATAAAACATGATTTATTTGTTTTTTATTATTTGAATATTGGAGTTTTCTTACATATACTAATTACTTCGGGCCTTTTTAAATACTATATTGAAGAATGCCTTCCAGAAATATCTTAAATCGGTTAGTAAAGGCCTTTTTTCATACGCATCCAGGTAGCGTTTTTCAGATCCTTGTATTTCCTCAATCGTTTTTGGTAAATCAACATAAAATGGAGGAACTAAACCAGGTTTAAATTTTATTCGTCTTCTTTGTAATTCTTTATTGTATAGTTTAAAATATTGCTCGCTTAACGGCCTTACACCTACAAGTTTAATCTCTCCGCGAAACAGATTAATGAGCATTGGTAATTCGTCGAGCCATAATTTGCGGGCAAACCTTCCAAAAGTGGTTATCCTGAAATCATTTTCAAATTTCCCCCCTTCTTTCAAATCATGCTTTTTATAAACGTAGTCCTGTAAATACTCGGCAAATGGATGCATTGTACGCAATTTATAAACATAAATAATCTTTCCGCCTTTGCCTATGCGCTTTAATTTAACAAATGGCCCATAAGTGGGGCTAGTATCAAAAGCAGGAATATTTGCCTTTTTCGCCGTAAAATACAGCTTCCCTTGTATTTCAGTTCCTCCCACAACATCAAAGCCGCAAGAATACAAGCGCCCATAAGTTTCCGGTTCTGAAATTACCTGGTTCTGCCTTCGCGTAAGTAAATTATGAATTTGTTT
>DAOVJU010000536.1 GCA_030632095.1 Chlorobiota bacterium | reverse complement strand
TTTTTGGCTTGTCATTCCAAAATCGTTTGTACGGTGCGTGACAAACATTCCCAATTCCTGGAATGAACCTTCATCCAACAACAACTTAACCCTTTCCCGTGCAGTTAATTTTCCCTTTTTATGTTGGGTTTCAATCCTGTCTTTCCCACCACCTAACTTTGATTCTTCAATCTTGCTTTCAAGTAATTCTATTTTCTTCTTGTTGTCCATACATTAAGTTTTATTGATTTTAACCATTCAAAAGTAACAAAAAACGATAAATGCTGAAATTTATATATGTTAATTTGAATTTCTCAAACTCTCATGCACTCCCAATAGATACATAATCTTTTTTTGTTAAAATTGAGAAAGAGTTTTTACTAAAAGTGACGCTAACAAAAGTGCATTAAAGTACACTTTGAATTTCTTTTAACCATATTTGTTTGTTTAAACATTGTTTATATTGTAATTATTTCATAAATTTGTATAAACAATGTTTATACAATGGAAACTACAGTAAAAAAATGGGGGAATAGTTTGGGAATCAGATTTCCTAAAGTCTATACTGAAGAAACAGGGATCTTTAATGGTTCTAAAGTTGACATAAAGATTAGTGATGGAAAACTTGTAATTGAACCTATCCGCGAAGATGAAAAATCACTTGATGAACTATTAAAAAGTGTAACCAAATATAATCTGCATAGTGAGGTTGATTCAGAAAGTATTGGAGAGGAAGTATGGTAAAGGAATATATACCCAAACGTGGTGATATTGTTTGGCTTCAATTTAAACCACAGACAGGTCGTGAACAATCAGGGAAAAGACCGGCTATAGTACTTTCACATGAAAATTACAATAAAGTAGTTGGGTTAGGTATTTTTTGTCCTATAACATCAAAAATCAAAGCTTATCCTTTTGAAGTATTATTACCTCAAAAAATTGAAGTTAAAGGTGTTATTCTTTCGGATCAAGTAAAAAGCTTTGATTGGAGAAAAAGGAATGCACAGTTTATTTGCAAGGTAGATGCTACCACTATTAAGAAAGTTGTTCACCTTATAAACAAAATAATTTATTAGTCTCACAAAACGAATAAAAAGGGAACTTTGACTTACCGCCAGTGTCATGTCTGACGTATAATGTCTCCTGAAGGCTTTCGGGAAGTCTAATGTTATATGTAATACAAAATCAAGTAAATAACAATATATTTGACATCTGACATTAGACTTAACATCAGGTTATTTGTTTCAATTTGGTGAGTGTAACATTTTCAGATTCAAATAATCTGTATCTTTAACTTTATGCCCTTTGAATTTAAAATAAAAAGAAAACAGGTATTTACACAAACTGAAGTTTGTGGTTTATGTAGAAGTGATTTAATTACAAAACTATCAGAACATCTTCAATATCAGGAAAAACTTGATATTCAACAAGAGGGCAATAGAATAGTTTGTCACTCTAACAAATCGATATTATATTATAATTATAAATCAGTTTTTACCATTGAAAAAGGAGAAAATGTGGTGGTCTGGTATGAATATAACCTTATCTCTGTTTTTAAAATAACTGTTATAATGATATTATTTGCAGCTTTTTTTTCTAAATTTTCATTCAACTCATTGCTGATTTTTTCCGGTATTTTTATTGTCGTTTTTTTTGCTTTCAATATTATATATATTAATTCGGTGTTAAAAAATATGATTCTAAATACATTTATTCCTGACAGATTGAATGTTGATGAAAAATTAACCGAAGAACAAAAAGAATGGATTAGAAATCCTAAAAAATGCCCTGCGTGCGGAGAAGAAATATCTGATTACAATTTTATATGCCCTGAGTGTGGTATTAGCATAAATAAAAGAAACCGAACGAAAAATATAAACCTGAGTGATTTCTTTGATGTTAAATTCAAATATAAGTATGTAAAGAAAGTTAAAGGACAAAAGAAATCATAAATGTTAGATGATAGATTGTAAATTAATGCCGTTTATTTATAAAAACATAAAACAGGATATTGGTTATAAAATTGATTTAGTTGTAAATAATTTATAATTCTTTGCGTGTTCCACGTTCTTCTTTGCAGACTTTGCGAAGCACCGAACATTAAAAATGATTTATTTTATAAGCTATTCATTTTCAATAAGTTTTCAAGAGATGTCATTGGCAGAAATTAACAAAACACTTTCCATAGGTAAATAATTCCAGTACCTTTAAAAGAATATTTTGCCCTCATAAACCCAAATCTCCAAACTCATTATTAATCCATAACTTTAAAACTGAAACTGTTTTTTTATGCGTAAAGTCTCAGCAAACTACATATTCCCAATAACTTCAGAACCATTAAAAAACGGGGTTCTTGAAATTGATGAATCCGGAAGAATTCTTAATGTTATTGATACAAAGGGAGATTTAAGAGAAAGTGCAAACCTCGAATTTTACAATGGGATTTTAGCCCCGGGGTTTGTGAATACACATTGCCACCTGGAATTATCGCAGCTTAAAGGGAAAATTCCTGAACACAATGGCTTACCTGAATTCATTAAAGCAGTACAGGAATTTAGAAATACCAGCCAATTAGATCAGGAAAAAGCAATGTTTAATGCCGATCAGGATATGCAAGTGAATGGTATCGTGGCAGTTGGAGATGTCTCAAATTTCAGTCCAAGTTTTAAGATAAAAGACAAAAGTAGTTTGAAATATCATACTTTCATTGAAGTATTTGATTCATATCCTGATAAAGCTGATCAAATTATGCAGACAGCAATCACGCTGAAAAAGGAAACCG
>DAOVJU010000493.1 GCA_030632095.1 Chlorobiota bacterium | reverse complement strand
TCATAAATTATCTATTCCGAGCTGAAATTACCGGCTATAATTGAAAATGCTCAAATTTTGCTTCTCACCATAGCTAAAGCTATGTCTGTGAGGCTCAATTTTGCGCTTTCCAATTCTATTGGTACTTTCAACTCTCATAACAAAAACTTATGAATTAATCAGGTTAAATCTTGATTTTGGTCAAAATTAGAGTGATGATTTGGACAAATGTAGCTCAAGCTGCAAACAAAAAACAAAAAAACAAAGTTTTACAAAATAATAATATAATTATTCTATTTTTGATTTTTATAAAACAAAAAATGCCGGAAGACAAACTTGAAAAGATTGATAATATTGAGGTTCTTAAACTTTCTCTTTTAAAGTTTAAGGGCGAAAAATTTTTAATAGAAAACATTAATCAATTCAATAATATTATTCCCTTACTGGCCATTGAAAACTTTTTTGGATTTGATACCGAGACCAGGCCTTCTTTCAAAAAAGGAAGAAATAACCAGGTTTCCCTGTTACAATTAGCCACACCTGAAAAGGCATTTATGTTTCGAATTAATAAAATTGGATTACCTCCGGGCCTGATAAAAATTTTAAGTGATGTTACGAAATTAAAAATTGGATTAGCAGTAAAAGATGATATTATTCAATTGCAAAGAATTGAGCATTTCAAAGCTAATGGATTTATTGATTTACAAAACCTTGCTGGAATTAATGGAATAGGTGAGCTTGGTCTGAGAAAAATGGCAGCTATTGTGTTGAAAGGAAGAATATCAAAATCAGAGCAATTATCTAACTGGGAAAAACCAAAACTGACAGAAAAACAACAAAACTATGCTGCAATTGATGCATGGGCCTGTTTAGAGATTTATAGAAAACTACAGAGTAAATAATTTAATGGAACAATTAACTAAAGTAATTTTAAAATCAGGGAAAGACCAGAGTGTTTTACGTTTTCATCCATGGATTTTTTCTGGTGCAATCAAGAAAATTACCAGAGAAATAAATGAAGGAGACCTGGTTGAAGTTGTTAATAATAAAGATAAATTTTTAGCTATAGGACATTATCAAATAGGTTCAATTGCTGTTCGAATTATAAGTTTTCAAAAAGTAAGCATAGATGAGAAATTTTGGTATAGTAAAATAAATCTGGCTTACAACCTTAGACAAACACTCGGTTTAATAGAAAGTGATGAAACAAATGTTTACAGGTTGATAAATGCTGAAGGAGATGGGATGCCTGGATTAATTATAGATCATTATAATGATGTTCTTGTTATGCAAATGCATTCAATTGGTATGTTCCGGATCAGACATTTACTTACTGATATTTTGAAAGATATATATAAAGATAAATTAGTAGCAGTATATAATAAAAGTGAATATACATTACCAGTTAAAGCAAATATTAATGCAACTAATGAATTTTTATTCGGTGACTCTTTAGAGCAAGTGGTTGAGGAATATAATCTGAAGTTTAGAGTGAACTGGTTTGATGGACAAAAAACAGGATTTTTCATTGATCAGCGTGAGAACAGGAAATTACTGGAAAATTACAGTAAAGAAAAATCGGTCTTAAATGTTTTTGGATATACAGGTGGCTTTTCAGTATATGCACTTAAAGGCAAAGCATCGATGGTTCATTCTGTTGATAGTTCAAAAAGAGCTATTGAACTGACGGATGAAAATGTTAAATTGAATTTCAATGAAATAGCAGATCATAAATCATTTTCAGAAGAAGCTTTTGAGTTTTTGACAAATATTAAGGATAAATATGATGTTATAATTCTTGATCCACCGGCTTTTGCGAAACATAAAAAAGTGTTACACAACGCCTTACAAGGTTATAAGAAAATAAACCGCTTAGCTTTTGAACAAATTAAACCAGGCGGAATTTTATTTACATTTTCATGTTCGCAGGTTGTTAACAAACAGGATTTTCAGAAAATGGCCTTTTCTGCGGCTGCAATGGCAGGCAGGGAAGTTAAAATTTTACATCATTTAACACAACCGGCTGACCATCCGGTGAATATTTACCATCCGGAAGGTGAATATTTAAAGGGATTGGTTTTGTATGTGAAGTAAAAGAAAATGATATAGTTAAGCATAATATTATCATTTAGATTTTACCTTGCAACTTCTGTATACCAAGCCTTATGCCAAAAGTTATACAGGGTAGCATTACTTCAAAACCATAATCTATCTCTAAATACATTGGTATTGAAATACTTACATAAGGTTCATAAAAGTATTTTTCATTTTTAGTAAAGTTTGATTTGTGTGTATATTTTAATCCTGGAACAAAACCGACATACTGATCATTATAATAAAATTTGTCTAATAATTTCATATATGCAAATCCGCCATAAAGACTTAATGATGATTTTTTATATGAATCAGGATTAAAATAATATCGGGGTTCAATACCTATTTCAACACCTGCTAAAGGTATTGTTGAAGGCATGATTAAAGAAAAAACCACACCAGCTCCTCCCCAATAATTAATAGTTGTTCTTGAACCAAGAACTTTTTCATAGCTGAATATCCATTCATAGGAATTGGATATAATGCTTGCAATAGGAGTAAAAATAATATCTGCGTTACTTATTTTTAATCCTGATAAAAAGACTGCAAATAAAATAATGAGTTTTTTCATATCTGATTTTGAAGTTTATATTCTATTATTTTGTGCAATCTTCTGCAAACCAACCCTTATGCCAAAAGTTAAATAGGGAGCCCCAGCTTCAAAATCACGACCAATTTCTTTATAAAACGGGATCGAAATACTAACATAAGGTTCATAAAAGTATTTTTCGTTTTTAGTAAAGTTAGATTTGTATGTATACTTTAATCCTGGAACAAATCCTAAAAACCGATCAAAATTATTAAGACAGGAGAGCCATGTCATATATGCAAATCCACTATAAAGACTAAATGATGATTTTTTATATGAATCAGGATTAAAATAGTATCGTGGTTCAATACCCATTTCAATACCAGCTAAAGGTATGGGGAAAAGACCAAAAAAAGAACAAGCCAATCCGAACCCTCCCCAATAATTAATAGTAGTTTTTGAACCAAAAACTTTTTCATAACTGAATATCCATTCATGTGAAATAACTCTAGCACCTTTATTAGGAGTGAAAAATACATCCGCATAAATAATTTTAAATCCTGATAAAAAGACTGCAAATAAAATAATGAGCTTTT
>DAOVJU010000501.1 GCA_030632095.1 Chlorobiota bacterium | reverse complement strand
GCTTTATTTTAAAATCACCCTGGATAATAATTTCACCATCTTTTACTGTACCGCCTGTACCACATTTTGATTTTAAAATTTTACCCAATTCTTTTAAATCGTCATCAGAACCTGCAAAACCTGTAATTAAGGTAACAACTTTTCCTTTTCGTTGTTTGCGGTCTGATAAAACTCTTAAATCTTGTTCGCCTGGTGATAATGTAGTTTCATTTTGCTCAACATCCATATTAAAAACAAAATCAGGATCCGTGGAATACACTAATCCTCCACTCTTCTTTTTTCCTTTACTCATGAATTATTAAAATTGTTTTAATCTGGCAAAGATAGCCTCTTTTTTTTTGGGTGTTATTCAGGATAATTTGTATTTATTAACTTCTTTTAAACACATACGTCCGAATATAATTCGGACCTACAGTAAGTCCGATTTGTAATCGAACTCCTGCAAGAAACACAAACTAATGTTACAGTTATTACCTTTTTTTTCTAATAAGCTGCTTTATAATAATGCCTTGATAATGTTTTATTTGCAGAAAAATCCAGTATCAGCATTTTACTATTTGTCCGAATGAAATTCGGACCTACTAATTTTATAATTCCTCTTTAACAATCTTTTTTGTAAGTATTGTATTATTTAATTGATACCTGATGAAATAAACTCCGGGTTTCAATTGGGAACCATTGAAATTATTAGTGTACTTTCCATGATGACACATCTCATCATCAATCAATATAATACTTTTTCCAATTACATCATATATTTCAACTCTCACGATACCGGGTTCATTAACAACATATTCAATAGTCATATTTGTTGAGAATGGATTAGGATAAACTTCAAATTTATTCTCTAATAAACTAATCTGTTCCGTATTTTGAGCATCATAACAAGGACTTTGATATGTCGAAATTATTTGAGGATCAGTTTTGTTTTCAATAATAGTAAACTCCGGATAACCATATAATCCATCCAGAAAATCCAAAACATAAGTTCCCGGGGTAAAAGGACCATATTGAAGTGATACATTAAAGAAACATTCACAGTCACAAACTCCATTATCAGTTAAACTAATATGAAAAGTATCGGTTGTAAACCAGGTTGTCCATTCCAGTTCAGGACAACAGTTTAAAAAGGCATTGTACCAATTGACCTTCAAATGATCTTCATTGACCAATAATTCAATACTACTTGAATCGGTTTTTTCCATTTCAAGGCAATCGGTCATTGAATAACTGAAACCGGAATTTCCAATTTCAAAATATATTCTTCCAAAGTATCCGCCATCCATATCATCTCCATAAACATCAACAGTATACATGCCAGGTTCAAGGGAAGCCAGAGTTACCGACAAATTAAAGTAACACATACAATAAGCCAGTTGACCGGTATCAACTTCATTTATAGTTATAAAATAATCATCAAAATCAACCTGGATATCAAATAATGAACCGCAATTGCGAAATGTATTCATATGCCAGATTGTAACTGAATCATTATATACTGTAGCATAAATTGTGTCAACCTGGGCAATACTGCTAAAAGTAACTAAGAACAATGCTAAGATGCAAACTAATTTTTTCATTTTTTAATGGTTTTAAGGAAGTTATATTATTAAGACTAAGTTACTTAAATAATGGTTGCATGCCAAGATTATTAAATACAATTGTATTGTATTTTCAGTGCTTTATCAGCAATTAAATACTATTTGGTATAAACCAATATCATATCTTCAATTGCTTTTTTACAAACTGGGCAAAATTTATCAACAATCTGCGATTTCATTGAACAATTATACATTGGCCTGTAAATTCCCTTAGCAACATATCCCCCACCTTCAAATGCACCAATCTTATCATAATTTTCAGGTATAGATGGTGTTGGAACCGGAGTGTTTTCATTAACCATTTCTTTCCATTTACTCTCAAAATCAACCAGAGTAGTGATATTTGGCTGAAAGGGTTCAACAGTCAGATCAAAATAATCGTTATACGAAACATCCGATGTATAATATTCATCAGCTAAAGCGGCAAACCCATGTCCAAACTCATGTGTAAACACAAATTCTGAAGCTTTATGATTGCTTGAGCACACATTATAAAAATTGTAAATCCCCCCTCCTCCGTATTTATCTGAATTCACCAGTATATATATTTGATCATAAGGGACGATTGATGCTATATCACGAACAGCTTTTATATCATAAGTCATTAAATAACGTTCGCTGTTAAATGTATAAAAGCTTGTACTAACAACTGTGTTTCGCCAAATACTGTCTTTCGGAATATCAGGTCCTGATTCCACAGAAATAGCTTCAACAGCCCTAATGTTAAATTTGTTTTTATATTCTTTAAAAGGGGAACAATTGAATAAATACTCAGTAAAACGGTGTGCATCAACCCTGAATTTTATCATTTCTTTTTCAGTATATCCATCAGGAATAAGTACTATATCAATGCTTTTGGATGGAATTCCAGAACTCAATACTTTAAATGATTTAAAACCGCTTCCCTTTTCCTTTTTAATAAAATAATCCTTCGGATTGATTGTAAGGCTTAATAATTCACTGAAATTGTTTTTTTTGTCCCTGCTCTCTATAACAACTTTTACAGTTTTTTTAGGATAGGGACAAATAACTGATTCATAAAAACTCCTTTCAATTTTTTTAGCTTCTGCGGTTATTTGCCATTCTCTGAATAAACAACCAAATCCTCTTGAATAAATCAATTTGCTGCTTACTGAATCATAAACCATTACTCTATATTCTCCGTAATTAAATGGATCGATCAAGGTTTCTTTTGATCCACCCCAAAATGGCTCCTGTACTATTTGTTCAAGGTAAGCTGATTCTTTAAGGTTGTTTCCACAATGCATAAAATCAATACGCAAAGTTTGTACATCAAAATAATCTTTATAATTAATTTGAGAAAAAACAACATTGTTAATAATTAAAAAAATGATAATAACTGAAAAAATCCTATTCATGATAATGATGTATATTTGGTTAATTAGTGCTTGTCCATAAAGTCCGCTATCTACCTACCTTATACATAGATTACGCAACATCTTTTAAACTAGCAAGTTGCGCTTCAAGAAATTTTATGCGTTTTTCCTTGAACCTGGCTTGCTGTTTTTCATAAAATTCTATATTAAACT
>DAOVJU010000181.1 GCA_030632095.1 Chlorobiota bacterium | reverse complement strand
GTTATTAACAAAAAAGCACTTATAATCAGCACTTTATGTTTTCATGTAGACCCTTCTTAGAATAAAATGTTTTAAAATAACTCGTTATTCTTTCAAGTTTTATTCTCAAAATCTCACCCTCTCTTTGGTTTCTGTAAATTTAATTTTATATCGAACTCAGGTTATTACTTTTTGGACAGCCTCTTTTTTATTATAAATCCTAATTTCAGTTATTAATCTCACCATACAAATCATATTCACTTGCATAAGTGATGATAACGTTATAGAATTCACCAATTTTAATTTCCTCATTTCCTGTATTAATAAGCACTTCATTATCAACTTCAGGTGAATCGTATTCAGTCCTGCCAAAAAAATAATTTCCCTCCCTCCTGTCAATGATCACTTTATATGATTTTTGAACCTTTAAGCGATTAACCTCTAATGAAATTTCCTTTTGAATTTCCATCAACTCCTCCATCCTGCTGTTCTTAACTTTTTCAGGAATATCATCTTCATAATTTATAAAAGTATGCGTATCCTCCTCGTTAGAAAAAGTGAATACCCCTAACCTGTCAAAACGTGTTTCTTTAACAAAGGTCTTAAGCTCTTCAAAATCATCTTCAGTTTCGCCCGGATGCCCTACAAGTAACGTTGTTCTTATTGCAATTTCGGGAATTTGCTCCCTGAATTTTGAAATCAGTGCTAAGGTTTGCTTCTTTGAGTTACCCCTGCGCATGATCTTTAGCATATTATCTGAGATATGTTGTAACGGAATATCTATATAGTTACAAATGTTCTTATGCTTTTTAATAACCTGAATGACTTCTTCAGGAAAATCAGCTGGATAAACATAATGAAGCCGGATCCATTCAAGTCCATTAATTTTCGCAAGTTTTTCAAGCAATTCAGCAAGTTTGCATTGTTTGTAAATGTCAAATCCGTAATAACTTAGATCCTGAGCAATCAATAAAATTTCTTTCACTCCATTGTTTACCAGTTGTTCCGCTTCATAAATTATTGATTCAATGGGTTTTGAAATATGTTTACCACGCATTAGAGGAATTGCACAAAAAGAACACTTGCGGTTGCACCCTTCCGATATTTTTAAATATGCATAATGATCCGGAGTTGTAATATGCCTTTTACCTAACAGGTCTTTTTTATAATCAATTTGTAAGCTTTCTATAATTTCTTTGATGTTATCAGAGCCAAAGTATGCATTAACATTTGGTATTTCTTTTTCCAGTTCTTGTTTATATCTCTCTGATAAACAACCCATAACAAATAGATTGTCAATTATTCCATTCTCTTTTGCTTTTGCAAAATCCAGTATCATATTTACCGATTCTTCTTTTGCATCATTAATAAACCCACAAGTATTAATAATAACAGTTTTAGCATCTGTGTCATTTGAGTCGTGCACTATCTGGATGCCGTTCAATTCAATTTGTTTCATCAACACTTCGGAATCAACAAGATTCTTTGAACAACCTAATGTTACAATATTTACTTTCTGTGGTTTATTGATTTTTGTTTTCATGAAGAAAAGATAAAAGTAGCAAGTGGTAAGTATCTAGTATTAAGTATCTATACTGAGTACTTGGTACTAGATACTTGATACTATGTACTTAGAAAAAGTGAATCAACAAATTCTGATTTGTTAAATACCTGGAGATCCTCTAAGCCTTCACCTATTCCGATATATTTAACCGGTATTTTAAATTGATCGGAAATACCAATTACAACGCCTCCTTTTGCAGTTCCATCAAGCTTGGTAAGTGCAATGGCATTAACATCTGTAGCTTTGATGAATTCCCTGGCTTGCTCAAAAGCATTTTGCCCGGTCGAACCATCAAGTATTAGAAGTATTTCATGTGGTGCATCTTGAATTTGCTTTTGCATTACTTTCCTGATCTTTGATAATTCATTCATCAGGTTAGCTTTATTATGCAACCTGCCGGCTGTGTCAATAATTACAATATCAACTTTATTTGAAATTGCAGAAGACAAAGTATCATATGCAACAGAAGCCGGATCAGAGCCCATTTTCTGTTTAATTAAAGGCACATCTACCCTTTCAGCCCATATTTTAAGCTGGTCAATAGCAGCAGCCCTATATGTATCAGCTGCCCCAATAAGTACACTTTTTCCTGCTTTTTTAAACTGATGGGCAAGTTTTGCTATTGTTGTTGTTTTTCCTACACCATTCACACCAACAACCATAATTACATAAGGTTCGTTTGTATCAGGCATTACATATGATCCTTTATTCACTTCGTTTTCTTCCAGCAGTGCCTCTATCTCCTCTTTTAAAATAATATTAAGTTCATTAGTGCCCAGATATTTATCATTTTTAACTCTATTTTCAATACGTTCAATAATTTTTATTGTTGTATCAACCCCAACATCCGAGGTAATCAAAACCTCTTCTAAATTGTCTAAAACCTCATCATCTACATTCGATTTACCAACAATTGCCCTGCTAAGTTTTTTAAATACACTTTCTTTGGTTTTTGATAAGCCTTTATTTAAGTTTTCTTTTTTTTCTTTCGAAAATATTCCTAAAACGCTCATTTATTTTATTTCTCTAAACTTTAATTTAATATCGAACTCAGGTTATTAACTTGAATAATGCAGGATAAAGGTATTAAAAATAATTATTCTTTATTGGTTATCAATATAATAATGATTAAATCCTCATTAACTTTACAAAAAAAAAGCTTTCCCCACGATAATGAAGAAAGCCTTTTTGCAATAAATATTTTTTAGATTATTTCTTTGCAAAAAAATCTTTTATGTGATCCGCGTGAATAATTTCTTCTTTAAAAGCATATGCACCGGATTTAGGCGATTTAACCATTTTAATAACGCGTGCATAATTTTTTCCTACACCAGATTTTAAGGTAGCTACTACTTTCTTTGCCATTTTACAGAGGTTTTATTTAATTTCTTTATGTACAGTTACTTTTTTAAGAATCGGATTGTATTTTTTCAATTCCATTCGTCCCGGAGTATTCTTCTTACTTTTAGTTGTAATATATCTTGATGTTCCAGGCATTCCACTTTGTTTGTGTTCAGTACATTCTAATATTACTTGTACCCTATTCCCTTTTTTTGCCATTTCTAATCAATTATGAGATTAATATGATTTAATATAGCCTTTTTCTTTTGCTTCTTTCAATACAGCGTTAAGGCCTTTTTTATTGATGTTTCTAATTCCTGCTGCCGACACTTTTAAAGTTATCCAGCGATCTTCTTCAGGAAAATAGAATTTTTTAGTAAATAAATTAGGGTAAAACTTACGTCTTGTTTTTTTATGTGAGTGTGATACATTATTGCCTACCATCACCTTTTTTCCCGTTACCTGACAAACTCGTGACATTATTCCTATGCTTTAATTATTAATTTTTTCAAAACAGTTCGCAAAATACGTGATTTTTGTTCAAATAATCAAATATTTGAACTGTAAATTTTTAATTATTATGTAATAAAATTATTAACAAAAATCAGGATTTAGATTTTTAGTGCGTTGATTTATTGCTATTTGATTAGTGCTGATAAGTATAAAAATCTTTAAATCAAATAGTTACTTTACATAATTAAGTATCTCAAGACGTAATAAATTCAGGGCTGATCGTGCTGCTTTATCAATAATTTGTTCGCGTTCACCGGCAAACTGAAATTTTTCTGAAATTGTTTTTTTAGGTCCTGATACGGAAATCCAGGTTGTACCAACTGGTTTTTCATCAGTTCCACCAGTTGGCCCTGCAATGCCAGATGTAGCAATAGAAAAATCGCTTTTTAGTTTTTCCTTCACTCCTCTTGCCATTTCTTCTATCACTTGCTTACTAACTACCCCAAAATTTATTATGTTTTGTTCAGATACACCTAAAGAATTTGTTTTTACTTCATTTGAATAAGCTACTATTGAGCCCAGGTAATAATTAGAACTCCCTGATACAGATGTAATTAAACTAGCAATTCTTCCTCCCGTACAACTTTCGGCTGTTGAAATAGTTAACTTATTGTTTTTCAATAATATACCAACTTCTTCTTCAAGTTTTTGTTTATCTAATCCAACTATATTATCAGGTACTATTTTTTTTAGTTCTTCAACTTGTTTAACTATTTCTTTTTCAACTATTTCAGGTTCAACTCCATATGCTGAAAACCTTAAACGAATCAGGCCGGGTGATGGCAAATATGCCAGCTTTAAGAAATCAGGAAGTTGTTCCTCCCAATTATCGAGCTTTTCGGCCAGAACAGCCTCCGGTAGTCCATGTACTAAAATAGTTTTATGAACTATGTTGCTTGTTTTGAATTTAGCTTGCAAACCCGGAATTATTGTATCTGCCATCATTGCTTTCATTTCGTATGGAACACCAGGCATTGAGATAAATACCTTACCATCTTTCTCAAACCACATTCCTGGTGCAGTTCCGTTTAAATTACGGATAGCTTTACAGTTTTCAGGAATTTCAGCTTGTTTCTTGTTTAATTCATTTAATACAGAATTCCTGCTTTTAACAAATACCTTTATATCTTCAAATGATGGTTGATGGAAAACAAGTTTCGTATCGAAAAATTCACATAGTATTTCTTTCGTAATATCATCCTTAGTCGGGCCTAAGCCTCCTGTAATCAAAACCAGATCTGATCTTGAACCTGCCTGTTTTAAAGCAGATAAGATGTGTTCCTTATTATCGGATATAGAAGTGATTTGATATATTGTTATACCTGTTTCATTTAAACGTTGTGCGATCCATGCTGAATTTGAATCCACAATCTGTCCTATTAAAATTTCGTCGCCTATGGTAATAATTTCTGCTTGCATGCTTAATTTCAGTTTATAGGTTTTAAGTTTTTACGAATAAATATACCTGTTCCGAATACCTGAATTGTTACACCGCTCAGGAATAA
Source organism: Chlorobiota bacterium (assembly GCA_030632095.1). Lineage (GTDB taxonomy): Bacteria > Bacteroidota > Bacteroidia > Bacteroidales > B39-G9 > JAADFW01. The sequence continues at coordinate 1,959 of DAOVJU010000181.1, read as the reverse complement.
AAACCAGTTAAAGCTTTGAGGAATAAATTCACTGGCATATTTAATTACTTTATCATTTATAGACATCATCTGGAAAATTGAAAATTCTTGTCGCATATACTGCAAATACTCTTCGAGGTAAGCAGCTAAAATGAATAAAGAACCAATTATCAATAAGTATATAAAGAACTTAAATGACACAAGTTTGATATTTTTATTTTTAAAATAAACCAATATGAGCGAGATAATAATCATTGTTAATGAATTAATAATTGGTGTAATAACAGGACCTGTCCAGGTAAATGGTATAAGAAATAAAATATCCCAGGTTAATAATGATTCTGGCCAGGAAATTATTGCTTTTAGAAAAACATAATAAAATATATCCCACACACCAAAACCAAATATAAAATAAGCAAATCGTTCTACCCTGCTTTTTCCCACCAATATAGCAATTGATATGAGCATTATTAAAGTTGCTGCTTCCCTCAATATTTCAGTAATGCCAATTAAGCTGTCAATTGGGTTTAATGGAAATGAAAAACCTTCAGGATAATATAGTTTACGCAAATAAATAACTACAGCACTTTCGAGAAAAGCCATTGCAATTGCAAAAAATGCAAACCATAAATATTTATTTAGTACTGATTTATTCATTTTTTATTATCATCTAAAGTGAAAAGTGAGTGCTTTTTATAGTTTATAATTATGTTCTTTACTACTCAAATACTAAATTTTAACAAATTAATTTATTCTTTTCAACCTGTCACCGACAGAAACAAACAGGATAAGATCAAATATTATTAATATGTCAAATGTATGAGGTCAAAAGTCAAATGTTTTATTTCCTTTTTGCTTTGGTTGTTGAAACAGATTTTGCCATAATATTTATTTTGTTAACATTTGACATGATATTTCTGACATTTGACATTATTTACCATTTAAACTGCATCACTAAAATTGATCATATTATGCTAAAAAAACATGAATATTAAATAAAGATACTAACTATTTTAACCCTCTGATTCTTTGCAATAATGTTGGATGCGAATAATGAAAAAATACATATAAGGGATGTGGTGTTAAATTACTTAAATTTTTTGCTGTAAGTTTTTTAAGTGCATTAACCAATAAGTTTCCATCATAATTTGATTTAGCATAGTTATCTGCAGAGTACTCATTTTTTCGTGATAATATATTCATTGCCAATCCAATAATTAACGAAATAGGGCTATACAAAATGCCAAACACTATTAAACCAATATGAAAACTAACCTCAGGTACATTCAATGCCTGCGAAAAAGCCGGTTTAACTATAAACAAAGATAAAATATATAACATAATTCCAGACTGAATAATTGCTGCTACCATACCTAATAAACTATGTTTTAGTTTATAATGGCCAATTTCATGTGCTAAAACCGCAACAATTTCTTTTGGCGACAGATCATTAATTAAAGTATCGAACAATACGATTCTTTTTTTAGGCCCTATCCCACTAAAATATGCATTTGCTTTTGTTGATCGTTTTGATCCGTCTATTACAAAAATATTATCAAGTTTAAATCCAACCTTCTTACTGAATTGTTCCAGTTCATTGCGTAGTTCCCCTTCTTCAAGCGGTGTTTGTTTATTAAATAACGGAACAATAAGTGTTGAATAAAACATGGTCATAAAAATCATAAAAGATGTAACTAAAATCCAGGCATAAATCCAGAATAATTTACCGGAAATAGTGTAAAACCATATAATTAAGCCAAATATCAGCCCTCCTATTATTATTGAAAGTATCCAGCCTTTAATTTTATCAAATACATATGTTTTTACTGTTGTTTTATTAAATCCAAATCTTTCTTCAATAACAAAAGTGTTATAAATTGAAAATGGAGTATTCAGAATGTCAGAAGCTAAAAATAGTATCCCGAAAAATATTAATGCATTTCCTACCGGATTTGCTGTTATTGCTTTGGCAAAGCTATC
>DAOVJU010000063.1 GCA_030632095.1 Chlorobiota bacterium | reverse complement strand
TCAACACCTTCACGTTTAACCTCTTGTAATTTTGAACCAAATTGCGGTCCTGCTAACGCTAATAAAATAAATGATAAAGAAATGATAATTATGCTGAATTTAAACTTAGGCCTGAAAAATGAAATGTCTGGCATTAATTGTGAGATCACATTTAAATCTCCAAATTTCTTTAACGCAGCTTTTTTATATCGCAGTGAAATGATATACAGAACTATTATAATAAATATTCCAATAAATCCGTATAATATTTCAGGTCTTTCGAATCTAAACATTTTTTAATAGTTCAAGGTTTAAAGTTCATAAAGTTTAAAGTTAGTTAAGAGTTATGAGTTATGTGTTATGTGTTGTTACTGGTTACTGGTTGTTTTTTTAGATTTCTACAATTATAATCTTTTATCTTGATTCTTAATTTATAATTTCCTTAAGGTATATTTCTTAGAACTGCATTTCTGATAAAAATTTCAAAAATGATGAAAAGTCCGGCAAAAAATGCAAACCAAAAATATTCTTCCTGTTTTTTACTGAATTTTTTTACATCTATTTTTGATTTTTCAAGCTGATCGATCTCTGTATATATTTCTTTTAATTTTTGATTGTTTGTAGCCCGGTAATATTTACCACCTGTAATATTAGCTATTTCACGAAGCATATCCTCATCAATGTTTACTTCAACATTCTGATATCGCGTACCAAAGGCAGTTTTAAAAGGATAAGGGGCCATGCCCCGGGTTCCAACACCAATGGTATAAACACGGATACCAAAAGTATTTGCAAGGTTTGCAGCAGTTATTGGAGCAATTTCTCCCATATTGTTTTCACCATCAGTTAAGAGAATAATAACCTTACTTATTGCTTTACTATCTTTTAAGCGATTAATCGCGTTAGCTAATCCAAGTCCTATTGCTGTTCCATCTTCAATAATGCCGCTTTTAACATCTTTAAATAAATTTATTAATACAGCATGGTCTGTTGTAAGCGGGCATTGTGTAAAGCTTTCCCCACTAAAAACAACCAATCCAATACGGTCGTCTTCACGTCCTGAGATAAATTGAATAGCAACATTTTTGGAAGATTCAAGCCTGTTTGGTTTAAAATCTTCAGCAAGCATACTTGTTGAGACATCAACAGCTAATGCAATATCTATTCCTTCAGTGGTAATATCTTCCCACTTATTAGTGGATTGTGGCCTGGCAACAACAATTATTATTAAGCTTATTACTAATATTCTGAAAATGAACAATAAATGACGTAAATAATATTTATAGGTTTTACCAGATATTTGAAACCCTTTAAGACTTGAAACTTGTATAGTTGCATTAGCTTTTTGCTGCTTGATTACGTACCATGCAATCATTAATGGTAATATTAATAATAACAAAAGAAATTTTGGGTATGCAAAAACTATTTCACTCATAATTCATTAACTATCAGTATAATTTTGTGAATTATTTTCACTTAATGCTTCAACCTGAATAATTCATAAATAATCTATTCCGAGCTGAAATTACCGGCTAGAATTGAAAATGCTCAAATTTCGCTTCTCACCATAGCTAAAGCTATGTCTGTGAGACTCAATTCTGCGCTTTCCAATTCTATTGGTATTTTCAACTCTCATAACGAAAACTTATGAATTAATCAGGTTAACTTCATTGGCAACTTCTGAAGCTACTAATTCTTCGTTCTTTTTTATTTCATTTTCAACAGGTTTAAAAACCTGTTTTGTTTTGTCAATAAACATGTATGTATCTTTTAAGCATTTTGTATTTTCATCAGCTAAAGGGATAACTTTTGCAAATTTCACCAAATCAGCAAGTTGTAACATGTTTTTTAAAGTATCGAGTAAATTAAAATCAATTAAATTACTGTTTTCAAAATCCATTATTATTTCATCTGTAGTCTGTTCCATAGCTCTGATAAAGAAACGGCCTTCGATGTAAATACGAATTATTTCTGTTAATTGACTATAATATTTTTTAACCAGGTTTTTCTGCCAGAGTTTATCCTTTTTCAGTTTATCAAGTTCACGATAAGCTATTATATGCGGAGGTTCCACTGGTTTTTGGCGACGTATAAATATTGGTTCATTTTTCTTTCTTTTTTCAAAATAATATACCATAAAAGAAACTATGAATAAAACAAAATACCCGATCAATGCCCAGGGTAAAACTTCCCTGAATGTAACCGGAGCTTTAAATGGTAGTTTAATATCGGCAATCTGATCAGGGTTGGCAGTGTCTAATGCCATTGTCATCACTCCAAAATACATTGGAGTTGTAGCAATTGTATCGATAGTTGAATTAATATATGACTGAAACGTAAATTTAAAAGGAGGAAATACATAGATTCCGCTATCGAAAGAGGTAATTAAATATTTATGCCTTAAAAGAATTTGATTTGAATCCTGAGTTTGTATAGTGTCCCGGCCTAAATCTTCTAATATCTCTATTTTATCAACAATTGTATCGTTAAGTAATGGAAAGTTGAGCTGAAATGATTTTGGCTGGTTTACTTCTAAATAAAGATTTACCTGGTCACCAATTAAAATAATGTTGGTGTCAACTTTGGCCTGAACACTTAATGTTTGAGCATAAATATTATTTAGACCAGTTAAGGAAATAAGTAATATTGATATGTATTTATTGAATTGGATCATTTAGTTCTAAGTTCAAGGTTCCGGGTTCAATGTTCAAAGTTGTGTAATGGGTGTGAGTTTATGTCGGTGCTTTCTATAAGCTTTTCACTCTTTACTTTCTTTACTTTTTACTTTTTACTTTTACCTTTTATCTCATGTCTTTTATCTCTTCTTAAAAAGCTTCATTAATGGCCTTACATAATCTTTACCTGTGCTTAATTCAGCAAAATCTACTCCTGCTTTTTTGAAAATTTCCTGCAATTCTTCATTTTTATCAATCCACCATTTTGCATATTGTTCACGAACATTTCTGTTGGTAGTATCTATCCACATAAATTGTCCGGTTTCGGCATCTTTCATTTTAACCAAACCAATTGATGGAATTACAGTTTCTCTTTTATCGAATATCTTCAGGGCAACCACATCATGCTTACGATTAGCAATTGACAAAGCATCAGCAAAGCCTTCATCCATAAAATCGGATAAGATAAACGAAATACTGCGTTTCTTAATAGCATTGGTAAAATATCGTATAGCCTCTGAAATATTTGTTTCGCGATTTTCAGGCTTAAACTCAATTAATTCCCTAATTATCCTTAAAATATGGGTTTTCCCCTTTTTAGGCGGTATAAATTTCTCTACTTTATCACTAAAGAATATAACACCAATCTTATCATTATTTTCAATTGCTGAAAATGCCAGAACTGCTGCTACTTCGGTCATTAATTCCTGTTTTAGTTGTTGTTGAGTCCCAAATTCTTTTGAGCCTGAAACATCAATTAAAAGCATAACCGTAAGTTCTCGTTCCTCCTCAAAAATCTTCACATAAGGATGATTAAAACGAGCAGTTACATTCCAATCGATGGTTTTAATAGAATCGCCATATTGATATTCACGAACTTCACTGAAAGTCATTCCTCTTCCTTTGAACGCACTATGATATTCCCCGGCAAAGATTTGCTTCGATAAACCACGGGTCTTTATCTCAATTCTTCTTACTTTTTTTAACAGTTCGGTTGCTTCCACTTCAAATAAGTTTCACGTTTCGAGTTTCAAGTTTCAGGTTTTTGAGTGTGAGTGTGGGTGTGAGGGTTTCAGGTTGCAAGTTTCAAGTTTGTGTGAGAATGAGTTTGAGTGAGAAAATTGCGAGTTGCTAATTACTGACTACTCGATACTTACTACTAATTAGTTGCTACTGATTAAGGTACTTCAATTGTGTTAAGTATTTCGCTAATGATTTCTTCTGATGTAATGTTTTCAGCTTCTGCTTCGTATGTCAGGCCAATCCTGTGCCGCAATACATCATGTGCAATTGCCCTTATGTCTTCTGGAATTACATAACCTCTGCGTTTAATGAAAGCAAATGCTTTTGCAGCCATTGCCAGGTTTATACTTGCCCTTGGTGATCCGCCAAAGCTTATCATATCTCTGAATTGATCCAATTTATAATCACATGGGAACCGGGTTGCAAAAACAATATCTATAATGTACTTCTCAATTTTTTCATCCATATAAACCTCTTTCACTATATCACGTGCTTTTAAAATATCCTGTGCTTTAAGTATTTCACTGGCAGTTGGAAATACTTGTGCTAAATTTTCTCTGATAATTAATTGTTCTTCATCCTTTTTAGGATAAGTAATAACTGTTTTAAGCATAAAACGGTCTATCTGTGCTTCAGGTAAAGGATATGTCCCTTCCTGCTCTATTGGATTTTGAGTAGCTAAAACAAGGAATGGTTCTTCTAATTTGTATGTTTCTGTACCAATTGTAATTTGACGCTCTTGCATAGCTTCTAATAATGCACTTTGAACTTTTGCAGGAGCACGGTTAATTTCATCGGCTAAAATAAAATTGGCAAAAACAGGCCCTTTCTTAACTAAGAATTCTTCTTTTTTCTGGCTATAGATCATCGTACCAATAAGGTCGGCAGGTAATAGATCAGGTGTAAATTGTATCCTGCTGAATTTTGCATTGATGGTATTAGCCATTGTACTTATTGCCAATGTTTTTGCTAATCCTGGTACGCCTTCAAGCAAAATATGGCCATTAGATAGTAATCCGATTAGCAAGCTTTCTATCAGGTGTTTTTGCCCGATGATCACTTTATTCATTTCCATCTGTATCATATCCACAAAAGCGCTTTCCAGTCGAATCCTTTCGTTAAGTTCTTTAATATCAACAATTTGATTCATAATTAATTATTTTAAATTTCTGCTATTTCAAATTTTCAAAAAAAGTAATTTTTACTGATACAAATTTGTTAAATAATATGATATGTGCCTAGTTAAAAAATGTTAATCACGCTTGCGCTTAGTTTAAAGTTTCAAGTTCAAAGTTGAGTATGAGTATTGGGTATTGTGTTTAATGTTGCGGGCTAAGTTATGAGTTTGGAGTTGTGGTAATTTGAAAATTTGAAAAATAAGATTAGAGTTAATTGGTACAGGATTACTAGTTGTATGCGCAGTACTCACACTAAATCTAAAATCTAAAATCATAATTTAGGTCATGGAGGGTTTTATGTTTTGTGAAGCTAATTGGACTACTTGTTTTATTCGTTTTATTCTTGTTTTTTCTCTTTTTGCATCGTTAATCCAATAAACATATCTCAATTGTTGTGAATTTGTGAAATTTTTAAAATTTTCTTTTGCAATTTTATTTTTTTCAAATGTTTTTATTAAGTCTGGAGGCACTTCTGGTTTAATTTTAGAAGTATATGCTTTTTGCCACATTCCATTCTTTTTTGCCTCTTCAACTTTTAACATTCCCGCTTTAGTCATTTTGTCTTCTATTATCATCTTTTCAACACGCTTTTTATTTAAAAGTGACCAAATGCTTTTCTTTTTTCGCGGAGTAAAAACTTGCCTGTAACGCTCTTCATCGATCCGATTAATTTTACTATCAATCCAGCCAAAGCACAAAGCCTCCTCTACAGCTTCATCATAAGAGATGGTTGGTTTTTTTGTATGTTTTTTAAAATAGACTAACCAGACACCTTCACAAGTATTATGGTTTTTAAAAAGCCATTTGCGCCAGTCGTTTCTATTTGTAAAAAAGAGTTCTTGCATTAGGACTTTTAAAGTTCAATTTATGAAAAATAACGGAAATACAGAAGAGGCAGTATGCCATTGTTGGTTTTATCACTAACCCTTATAGCGCGAGTGTTTTTCACTCGTGCTAGATTTCCACACCTTCTTCAATCGAACATATTTTAAGTGGACTTTTCAAACCTGTATAATTCCTGGCACTTGAATAATAATATTCATGTACTTCGTTAACCCAACCAGCTTTCACCGGATTGTTATGTATATAGTCCATTTTCTGTTCTATCCATTCTCCTTCTAATTCTAAAGGCTGGTTATGTTGCTGCCAAAACTGATAAACAGTATTTTGACTATTTTTGTTACCTGCTCTTTTAAACATCCATAACAACCATTCTTTCCGACTTTCTTGTGGATTCTCTGAAATTGCCTTTATTAATTGCATTGCAGTATATTTCTTAAAATCTCTTATCACATCTGCCAGCTTTTGTTTAGCATTCTCATTTTTACTTATTATAAGATGTAAATGGTTGCTCATAATCACATATGCAAAAACAATTAATCCTTTTTCTCGTATGCAATATTCCAGGCTATTAATAACAATATCTTTATATACTTTGCGAGTGAAAATATCCAACCAATAAACTGTTGCCATGGTTATAAAATACAAACCTGCTTCATTATGAAATTTATATTTTCTACTCATGCTGGCAAGTTATAAAATATTATTATTTGTTTGTCAAATGGCACGAGTGAAAAACACTCGCGCCATAAAATCGTTAACAAAGCAAGTAAAGAGTCTTTTTTTAAACATCAAATGTTTAATGTCTTTTATTCATAGCGTAAAGCATTAACGGGATTCCTGTTGGCTGCTTTTACGGATTGAATACTTACTGTTAAAAGAGCAATTAAAAAGGAAATTAAAAGCGCTATTACAAATACCCATACATTAAAACTAGTGTGATATGCATAATTATCAAGCCACTGCTTCATAGCAAACCATGCAATTGGAAAAGCTATCGCATTGGCTACTAATATCCATCCTATGTAAGTTTTTGAAAGTAATAAAACTATCTCCCATACGGATGAACCTAATATTTTTCTTATTCCTATTTCTTTTGTCTTTTGTTGGACAATAAATGAAATAAGACCAAAAAGTCCAAGACAGGAAATAAAAATTGCAATCAAGGAAAACAACATTATTATTTTACTCAACCTTGCTTCATTACGATACATTTGATCATAACGATCATCAAGGAAAGTATAACTGAAAGGGAAATCAGGTAAAATGCTTTTCCAGGTTTCTTCAATTTGTGCAATTGTTTTCTTGATGTTTTTACCTTCAACTTTACAATACATTATTCTACAATAATCGGGTGCATAAAATAAAATTAAAGGATCTATATTACGATGCATGGGTAAATGATGAAAATCCTCAACCACTCCTACAATATGAAAGCGTGGTTGATCACTCCATGATAACCACTTATCAACAGGATTTTCAATATCCATTAATTTAAGTGCTTTCTCATTAATAACCACAGCATTTGAATCGGAAGCAAATTCATCAGAAAAATATCGTCCATCAATAATATTCATCCCTAAAGTATTTGCATAGTTGAAATCTGTAAACTCAAATCCAATCAATACATCATCTTCATTTTTGTTTTCTTCCCAGTTAAAACCACCACTATTACTGCCAATTCGATAAGGCAGGCTAGATGAACGTGTAATGTTTATAATACTCTGATTCTTTCTTAATTCATCTTTAATCGTTTCATATTTTTCTCTTGAATTTCCTCTTAACACTAAAAAAAGAACATTTTCTTTATTCATGCCAAGTTTTTCATTTTGGACATAATCTAATTGCTTAAATGTCATTATGGTACAAATAATTAGAATAGCTGAAATGCTAAACTGAAAAATAACCAGTATTCGCCTGAAATTGTATCCTCCTTTTCCTTTAGCTGCTATTCTTCGTAAACTTTGTACAGGTTTAAAGGATGACAAATATAAAGCTGGATAACTTCCTGAAAATAAACCTACAAATGCTATAAGTAAAATCAATCCTCCCAAAAATTTAAAGCTCAATAAATTAAAACCTAGTTCTTTACCTGATAGTTGATTGAAATATGGAAGCACAAAATATACAATACCCAGGGAAAAAATAAATGAGATACAAGTAATAATTATCGATTCACCAATAAATTGCTGAATTAGCTGGTTCTTATTAGCTCCTACTGTTTTCCTTAATCCTATTTCCAAACTACGTTTACTTGATTGTGCAGTAGAAAGGTTCATGAAATTAATACCTGCAATAATCAAAATAAAAATGGCTATTGCTGAAAAAATATAGATATAACGAATATCTCCTTGTCTGCCTTCAGCAGAGTACAAGTGAATTTTACTAAATGGAAATAAAAACAAATCAATACTTGCATCGCTATTATTTGATGGATGATGTTTAATTATAAAATTTTTAATCTTTTCATTTACTTGTATATAATCAACATTTGGTAATAATTCAACATATACAAAGTGAGAATTGTTTCCATACCTGTCTATATTGTATCCAAAGTTCGTGGCATTTTCAAATGGAATGCAAAAATCAAATACGAATGATGAGTTTTGTGGAATTTTTTTTATTACACCAGTAACTTCAAAATTAAATTCATTGTTTATTGATAGAAGCTTACCAATTGGATTAATATTTCCGAAATATTTCTCAGACATTTCATCAGTTATAATAATTGCATCCGGTTTTCGCAATGCATCATTTCCATCACCTCTAATAAATTCAAAAGTTAACATTTCAAGCATTTCAGGATCGGCCATACGAACATATTCCGTAAATACTTTATCCTCAAAATTAACGGTAGCTCTAATATCATTAAACATGAATGAATTTACTATTTCAGGAATTTCTGCTTTAATATCTCTGGCAATTGGGCCAGGCATGCACGTTGTTGTTAGAGGCCCGGTTTTATAATACTGTGTTTGAACCAATCGATATAAACTATCATACTTGTTATTGAATTTGTCGTAACTCAATTCATTTTGAACCCACAATAAAATAAGAATGGAACAAGCCATTCCAATGGCAAGTCCCATAATATTAATGATTGAATATCCTTTTTGCCTTAATATATTTCTTAGAGCAATTATTAAATAGTTTTTAAACATCTTTAATTATTATTAATTGAATAGTTTTTAAAGCTATTATTGATAATATTAACACTGATCAGTTACAAAGACTAAAATAAATCTTTAATGTTGCGCTTCCTGTAACTGTTTTGAAATAACTATTCTGTTTTCCGCAAATATATATTTCCACTTATGGTTTCTAAATCAATATCTACTCCTCCTCCATTTAATTCTGTATCAATGTTACCTCCAATATGATGCATACGCGAATGCTTATCTGTGAATTCAACTTCAAGATTAGAATATAATGTTCCTGATATTGTACTCATTGATAAATCAGCCTTCATATCCTCAGGAATGCTCAGATCAATATCTCCGCTTATTGTATTTATTTCCATCTCTTTATGAACCCCTTTAATTTCAATATTTCCACTAATTGTTTCAATTGTTAGTTCACAGCCAGCAGGCATTTTAATTTCAAAATTCAGATCCATTTTAGTGTGACAACCATTAGTTATTATGGTATCGTCATCTTCAATAATAATGCGGTATCCTTTTTTAGAAATTTTCTTCAGATCTTTTATTTCAGATTCTATTTTTATAAAACTGCTTCCCTCGAAAATATCAAATTCGAATTTGTCGTTGTCTTCTCCATAATTTATGTTAACTGTAGCTTTTACGTAGACCTCATTTTTATCCCATGCATTAACAATGATATCATCGGCAAATTGAAAGTCGAGTTCAATTTTTTGATTTTTTGTAACAGGTATAGTTTTTTCAACTATTCTTTGTGCACTAACATTTAAAGTAATACTAACGATAATTAATAATATATAAATTGTTTTCATTTTATTAGAATTTAGGATTCATTAAGTTTTTAAAATTCAATTGAATATATGAGTTCGGTATAAAAACCACTAACAGGATTTGTTTTAATGAAAATATTAAAACTAATCGCCTCATTACGAAATAATTAACAAAACACTGTCAGGATTTGATTGCTATAAAAAGACGAGGCCAGGCTCATATAATATCTTGCTAGAACAGGTTTCTAAGATGTTTCTATTTTCTAAGATACACTGAACCGTTAACGGAATTAAGGTTTAGTTCAACTCCTCCTCCATTTAGTGTTCCTTCAATATCTCCACCTCCGCCAATAAGTTTCATATTGTTATTGCCTGATTTTTCTTTTCTAAAATCAATATCATGATTGGTGTAAAGCCCGCCATTAATAGTTCTCAATTCAATATCAGCCTTAGTATCAGTTGGTATGGTAATGTCAAGATCACCGTTTATTGTTGTAATTGTTGTTGGGCTTTCCTGACTTAAAGAAGTAAAAACTGCTTTAATTTCACCATTAATTGCATGTAAAGTAACCGGGCCGGTTATATTATTTAATTTAATACCAGGATTCAGGGTTTTTATTTCAAGTTCACTACTAAAATCAGAAATTACAATATCATCATTAGCAAAAGGGCTCGTATAATCTATTTTTACACTTACATTTTTCGGAACATAGAATGTATATGTAGCATCTTCAGAACGCTTACTTGCCCCGCTTATTCTAATAGAGTTATCTGTCTTATTTATTGACAAACCAATACCAGTATTATCTACATGGCCTCCATAAATCTCCCTTAGTCCTTTTGCTTTCTCTGATACTTTGCTATAACCAACAGATTTAATTCGTAGCTTACTACCATCATGATTTTCCAGTATTAAACCGCCAAGGAAATCATCAAATACTATTTTTTTGGCATTATCAACAGCGAATTCAAAGTCTTGCGAATAGCTAATATTTACAGTTAGTACATATACTGCTATAATAATTAATGTTTTAATTGTTTTCATTTCTATAATTTTTAATTCTTAATTCTTAATTTATTTAAAGTTGCTAGCAATTTTTTAATTCATATAATAGTCAATCCTTTTTCGGCCAGTTTCTTAACAGTTTCATGCGTATCCTTATTATCCAGTAATCTTTTCATTGATTCAACCGCACGTTGCTCTTCTAAGCCT
>DAOVJU010000152.1 GCA_030632095.1 Chlorobiota bacterium | reverse complement strand
GGTTTTCAGGATCGTAATCACTACTTACTTCAATATCATAACGCATTCCCGTAAACATACGATATTGATGATGGAACTCAAATAAAATACCATTTTCTCCCGAACAATCTAATACCGGAACTTGAATGTAAGCATCTACATTTATAGGATTATCGACCATTACCCCTTCTTCTGGCCGGGCAAATTGCGGAATTGTATTATAACCATCAGCATTCATGCACATGAAACCATTATCCGCAGTTGGTGATTCAATATAAGCTGTTGTGTAATTACCAAAAACCGAATCATTTGTCCAGAACCAGGGCATGTCTTCACCGGATAAATCAACACTTGTCCAATCGTCCGGCAGGCTACCTGCAAAATCTTCAGTATAAAGTGTATCGCCTCCGGCTTTCACATTCTTGTTTTTTATAACAATGGTCCTGTCAGATGCAGTTAATGCATGCTGATTCTGAGTTTTTTGTGCAAATACAAATATTGTAAAAGTTACACACATTAAAATCAAGGTAAATTTTCTCATAATTTTTCTTTTTAGTTAATAATTCGTTCAATAGATAGTTTGCTAAATACAAAAGTAATAAAATCTAAAGAAACCGTCGGGAAAGTCATTAAACTAGGATTAAGTCAAATGTCAGATGTCAAAAATATCATGTCAAATGTATTGTTATTCACCTGATTTTGTATTACATATTATATTTGACTTTCCGGCTTTCGGGAGATATTATACGTCTGGCATAACACAAGTTAACATTACCTATTCCGGTTTTGCATCATTTGTTGATATACTTCCAGGTTGTCTTTGCATGATTTAATGTTATCTCTACATACGCGCCTTGCCTGCATTGAATTCTGATCATTATTTAGCATAAAATAATGAAGGGCATTTTCATAAAGGTCGAGTATTTCTTTCTGCTTGTTATATGCATCTTTTGGATTTATATCCTGATCTTTCAGTAGTTCATTAAATATAGTGAAGGCAATGTTCATAATAGCATAACCAACCGGTGCTGAGAGTTTATTATTAAAACTGAACTCGTTGAACGCAGATTTTAATTGTTTATCAGTATCAGAAAGGTTCTCATAATTATTTAAACTGTCTTTGAAACTATAGTTTTTCTCTGCTGAAGAAAGATATTCTTTTATCTTAATTGTATCCGACTGAAAAACATCAAAGCTAACGGTTGACCCTAATAATTGCCACATTGGATCTGCCGGTAAATGTTTATAAATAAATGTAGATGGATCACTCAAGAAAAATTCATTCGAGAAATGCTTCTCAAAACGATCATTTTGATTTAAGTAACCACTTCCCCAGGTTGCATCGATTAAATACCATGTATTGTCAATTTTCACAGCATTCCAGGCATGGTCAGTATTATTTAGCGGTTTTGATGAATTGTAACCATAACCTTTGCTATATCCGGGAATCATTTCACATTGAATATTTTCCAGATTACACATTTCTTTCAGAAGCACAGAATATCCCTGGCAAACTGCTTTTTTCCTGTTTAATACCTCATCAGATGTATATTGTTTTTGCGATCCGCTAAAAAATGCCTTTGTGTCATAGCTAATGTTATTTGTAATCCAAACATAAAAACTTCTTACTTTTTCCAAATCATTTGAAGCCGGTTTTGCCAGATATCTGGTTAAACTTTCAAGCGATTTAGTAACTGAGGAACTGGCAGTTAATGCATGCTGATCAATTTCATAATAATCTTTAGGTTGTGCAAAAGATATCTGAAACGCTAAAACAAAACTGATAATATTTGCAATTCTCCTGACTTTCATAATTCTTAATTCTTAATTCTTTTAAGTCCTTCACGAACACTCAATGGAGCTAATTGATTGTTTCGCACAAAATCTAATACTGCTTTAGGATTGGTTTTTGAATATTCGCGTAATGCCCAGCCAATAGCCTTTTGAATAAAAAATTCTTTAGAACCTGCACATTTGAGCATGAATTTCTTCATTAACTTAAAATCAGTTTTTTGTTTATATTTTAACTGGAAAAGAATACAGGTCCTTTGCAACCATATGTTTTCGGAATCCATCCACTTTGATGTTATTTTGTCAATTATATCAGGATAATTCATAAATAATATTCCAGTTAAATTACAGGCAATTCCATCCACACTATCCCACCAGGATTTATTAATAATTAGAAATTCAATAAGTTCAATTATTTCAGGATCAGCCTTTTGTATTACTTTTTCCATTAATGTAACAGCAAAATATTGGTATTCACGCTCAGGCATGTTCCATAATTCCCGGATTATACTATCAATTTCTGATTGACCTGGAAGTCCATTCACTTTGAAAAATTTTTTATAAATTTCTTTTCTTTCAGGTGATTTTATTCCAAGATGAGAAAATTTATTCTTCATATAATTTTCCATTGGAATTGCATTTTCTGGATTTTTAGCATTATTGTACAATTGCTCTAGCAGGTTTAAGTATTTGTTATTCATATATTTTAGTGGTTGATAAGATTTAATAAGTTCATATATTTTGACAAATCTATTCTTATAAAATTAAGTTATTTTGTCAATTAATTATATAGTAGTAATAATTTTCATCATAATAAGTTTAATAACTTATAGAATATTGGTTTTATTAATGAAGTATCCCACATGCGATTAAAATTTTATTTCACTTTAATCATATTCTTATTTCTGTTCGTTTTTGGAAAAGGGCAGGACGAAACAAGCAAAAGGGTCTTAACACGTATATTATTTGTATTAGATGGATCTCAAAGTATGCTTGGACATTGGGAAAGTGGCCGTAAAATTGACATTGCCCGTAAAATGTTAATTAATATGGTTGATAGTTTAAATAAAATTGAGGAAGTTGAATTAGCCCTTCGTGTTTATGGTCATCAAAAGCCTGTTCCACCACAAAATTGTGATGATACTAAGCTTGAAGTGCCATTTGCACCTGCTAATGCAGCAAAAATAAAACATAAGCTTAAACAGATAATCCCAAAAGGAACAACCCCAATTGCACATTCACTTGATTTAAGTGCTAAAGATTTTCCGAAATGCGATGAATGCAGAAATATTATTATACTAATAACAGACGGGATAGAAGCTTGTGATGGCGATCCTTGTGCTGTTTCAAGAGCTTTGCAAAAACAAGGAATAATTCTTAAACCATTTGTGATTGGAATAGGGTTAGATACCGGATTTAAAAAAACTTTTGAATGTGTCGGGCATTATTTTGATGCTTCAAACGAAACAAAATTTAAAGAAATATTAGGTATCGTAATTTCTCAAGCATTAAATTCCACAACAGCACAGGTTAATTTGCTCGATTCTTATTACAAACCAACCGAAACAGATGTAACATTAACGTTTTATGATAATTTTTCAGGAAAAGTAAAGCACAATTTTGTACATACAATCAATCATCGCGGAAATCCTGATACTATATATCTTGATCCATTATTAACTTACGATATAGTAGTTCAAACAATTCCCCCGGTTAGAAAAGACAGTATTAAGCTTACTACCGGAAAGCATAATGTAATAGCAGTTGATGCACCACAAGGAAGTTTGATATTAAAAAAGCCAAACGGAAATCAATACAGAGATTTACAGTTTAGTGTAAGAAAAGCAGGTGAATCAGAAACAATTAATATCCAGAAAGTTAATTCTGAAAAAAAGTATATTACAGGAAATTATGAATTGGAAATATTTACATTACCAAGAATGTATATTCCGGATATCGAAATTAAACAAAGCCATACAACAACAGTTGAGATTCCACAACCAGGAATTGTAACATTGTTCATGTCGGCACCTGGTTATGGCGGTTTGTTTTTAGAAAAGGAAAACAAGCTTGAATGGATTTATAATTTCGATACAAATGTTACACAAGAGTCAATCGTGTTACAACCGGGAAATTATGTAGTTGTTTACCGGGCAAGGAATTCAAAAGAAGCAATATATTCAGTATCACGGAAATTCAAGATAAATTCAGGTAGTTCAATACCGGTTAAACTTTACTAATTTTTGTAAAATTTGAAATAATTCAATTATTAAATCAATCTTAAACTTATTATTTAGAATAATTAATTAGCCATGAAGAAATATACTTATTCAGAAAAAAAGGATACCAGGTCTGGTTTTGGTGCAGGCCTTTATGAATTAGGTAAAACAAATAAAAACGTGGTGGCATTATGCGCCGATTTAACAGGCTCTTTAAAAATGAATGAATTTGCCAATGAGTTTCCCGATCGTTTTTTCCAGTCAGGAATTGCCGAAGCAAATATGATAGGAGTTGCATCAGGCTTGACCATTGGTGGTAAAATACCTTTTGCCGGAACATTTGCAAATTTCGCTACCGCAAGGGTTTACGACCAGGTACGGCAAGTTGTGGCTTATTCCGATAAAAATGTGAAAATTTGTGCTTCCCATGCAGGAATTACACTAGGTGAAGATGGAGCTACACATCAAACCATGGAAGACATTGGCTTAATGAAAATGCTTCCAAATATGATCGTAATTAATACTTGTGATTATAACCAGACTAAAGCAGCTACTCTTGCAATTGCTGAGCATGTGGGGCCGGTTTATTTGAGGTTTGGTCGTCCGAAAGTGCCAAATTTTACCCCGGCAGACCAGGAATTTAAAATAGGAGAAGCAATCATATTGAATGAAGGTACAGATGTATCAATCTTTGCTACCGGGCATATGGTTTGGAAAGCAATTGAAGCATGTGAAATTCTGGAGAAAAAAGGTATTTCAGCAGAGATAATAAATATACACACCATTAAACCTTTAGATAAAAAGAGCGTCATAGAGTCAGTAAAAAAGACTAAAGCTGTGGTAACTGCAGAAGAACATTTAATGAATGGTGGAATGGGAGATAGTATTGCACAATTGCTTGCTTTGGAATTACCAACCCCGCTTGAAATGGTTGCTGTTGATGATAAGTTTGGTGAGAGCGGAACACCTGATGAATTAATTACAAAATACAAGATTGATACTTCTGATATAGTTTCTGCGGCTGAAAGAGTAATCACAAGAAAATAGTTATTAGTTAAAAGTTTTAATGGTCGTTAATAGAAGTTAGCAGGGAATTTTAGAATTTTTATTAATAACAAAGAATCTAAATTTAAAACTTTAAATGGCCGAATATAACGATCATGAATTGCTGGAAATGTTTCGTGATGAGGATAAGGTCAATTATGCTTTTAATCTTATTGTTCGGAAATATCAGGAGCGGTTATACTGGCAAATCAGAAAGATTGTTATTAATCATGATGATACCGATGATGTTCTGCAAAATACGTTTATCAGGGCATTTAAAGGATTATCAGCTTTTAATGAGAAATCACAGTTATATACGTGGCTGTATCGTATTGCAACTAATGAATCGCTTACTTTTCTTAGAAAAAAAAGGAAAAGGCTCTTTTTATCTTTGAATGATGTTGAAAATCAACTGGCAAACAGGCTTGTAAGTGATGAATATTTTAGTGGTGATGAGATACAATTGAAGCTTCAAAAAGCAGTATTGTCGTTGCCTGAAAAGCAAAGACTGGTTTTTAATATGAAATATTATGATGAAATGAAGTATAATGATATTTCGGAAATACTGAACACTTCCGTGGGAGCATTAAAAGCTTCCTATCATCATGCGGTAAAAAAAATAGAGAGTTATTTAAAAAACAAAGATGAGTTGCATTAAAAATATCCTATTTAAAGATTAAACTTTTTTAATTTTAAATAGTCAAATAGTTTGAGAACATTTTCACGAGTGTAAGAAAGTAATAAATATTGTATGGATGATTTGAAGAACATAGCACCTGAATTGTCAAAGATTAAAAAGGAAAATTCTTTCAAGGTACCGGATAATTATTTTGATGATCTTCCAATGAAGATACAGGAAAGAATTCTACAAAAGAAATCAAGGGGCTACTACAATATTTTTGAGTTGTTAAAAAAACCGGCTTATGCTGTAAGTTTTTCATTGGTTTTTTTAATGCTAATAATAATACCTCTCTCAATATCTATTTATAAAGATCATGGAAATAATAATCAAATTGCATATGGAAGCCTTGAAATTGCTGATATTGAATATTTTGAAATTAGTGAGGAATTATTGATCGAGGCTATTTCAGTAGAATATTTCGATGAAACTTCATCTATGGAACAAGCCACAGATGAAGTAATTGATTATTTAATTGATAATATTGATTATTCAACCATTTTAAATGAACTGTAAAAATATTTTATAATGAGAATACTAAAAAGATTAATAATATTCTTAACTGCCTTTTCATTATCTGCAAATTTGTATAGTCAAATTGGAAATGAGGACAGGAAAGAAAAAATTGAAGCACAAAAAGTAGCTTTTATAACCAATAAGTTGAATTTAACAACTGAAGAAGCACAGCAGTTCTGGCCAGTCTATAATGAATATCAACAAAAGAGAAGGGAATTACAGAATAATAAAAGGACTTATATGCAAAATTACATGCAAAGTTTTAATGCCAGTGAAGAAGAAATAGAAAATTATGTTGATGGGTTTATTAACGTTAATATTAAAGAAGCTGAATTATTGAAGGAATATCATAATAAATATAAAACTGTATTGCCTATTGAAAAAGTAATTAAACTCTACCAGGCAGAAAACCAGTTCAAACATTTTTTATTAAAACAAATTAAGGGACAAGGACCCGGGAATATGCAAGGGCCCAGGAGATAACCAGGTATTTATTCGATTTGTAAAACTTTCTCTGAAATTAATTAATACAATAATTTTTTTCCTCTATTTCTATTTCCCCTTTTTAATAAACCTATTTCCTCTGTTAAATTAACTTTGTAAATCTAAAGGAAGGGCAGCTATGATTTTTTAGCCTTTGTTATGTGCTTTTCTTTAATTTTTACATAAATTAATTTGAATCGTCCCTTTGGACTTTCACGTTGTTCAATTTCAAATTTTTTAATCGATTTAATTAACGGAGTCAACTTTTGGAAGCCATAGTTTCTAGAATCAAAATTTGGTTGCTTTTTCTGTATAAGACCTCCAACATCTCCCAGAAAAGCCCAACCATCATCATCTGCCAGGTCATATATAGTAGATGAAATCAGTTTAACCACCTTAGGAGTTATTTTATCTATATTGTTTTTTACAATGGATTTGCTCTCAGTAAATTCCGACTCATTTCCCCCTGACTGGTATTTAAGAATTTCAATATAAATGAATTTATCACAAGCAACGATAAATGAATCTGGTGTTTTTTTCTCACCAATTCCAAATACTTGCATTCCGGCTTCACGAAGCCTTGTGGCCAAACGGGTAAAATCACTGTCGCTGGAAACCAGGCAAAAGCCATTGACTTTTTCCGAATACAGAATATCCATTGCATCAATTATCATTGCAGAATCAGTCGCATTCTTGCCTGTTGTATATCCATATTGTTGAATTGGTGTTATAGCATTTTCCAGAAGGATATTCTTCCACTTTGACAGATTAGGCTTTGTCCAATCTCCATAAATTCTTTTTATAGTAGGATTTCCATACTTAGCGATTTCTTCCATCATCTCTTTTACATAAGCAGATGGTATATTATCACCGTCAATTAATACTGCTAGTTTTAAATCCATAAATAATTACTTTTTTTTTTACAAAATACACACAAACAATTTAAATACGCTAAGTTTTTTGAAATATGATTCTGAATAATCTTTAACAATAGTTCACATATGTTTCTTTAAATTGATTTTAATTCTTTAATCTCTGATTGTGTTTATCTGCCTAAACACTTAATTATTCATTGCTTATCAATTGTAATTATAAAGTACTAACATCTTGTTGGTT
>DAOVJU010000085.1 GCA_030632095.1 Chlorobiota bacterium | reverse complement strand
ATTAAGTGCAGTAATCCTGATGAGTCTTGGACTTACAGGACTACAAGCGCAAGAAGTAATATCGGCAACTGGCGGTAATGCTTTGGGTAGCAGTGGCTCTGTGAGTTATTCCATTGGACAAGTGGTTTACACTACGAATACAGCATCAGGTATTGGTTCGGTAGCACAAGGCGTGCAACAACCGTATGAAATTTCAGTTGTAACAGGACTTGAAGAAGCCAAAGGAATTAACTTTGAATGTACAGCTTACCCAAATCCTACAACTGATTTTTTAATCTTAAGAGTTGGGAGGTGCGACAACAAAAATTTGTTTTATCAACTTTTTGACATTAACGGGAAACTTATAAAAAGTAGAAAAATAACAGGAAACGAGACATAAATTAAAATGAAAAAGCTTGTTCCTAACAACTATTTTCTAAAAATAATAAACGATAAAAAAGAATTAAAAACATTTAAAATCATTAAAAACTAAAAAATCATGAAACGAATATTTGCAATTTTATCAGCAGTATTATTAACTACAACATTATGGGCACAAAGCCCCGAAAAAATGAGTTATCAGGCAGTAGTTAGAGATGCAATTGATAACCTTGTAACAAATACCGATGTAAGTATGCAAATAAGCATTTTGCAAAGTTCGACTGACGGAACAGCCGTTTATGTAGAAACCCAAACACCATCAACAAATGCTAATGGTTTGGTAGCTATCGAAATTGGTAACGGAACAGAGGTTACAGGAGATTTTACTATTATTGACTGGGCACACGACACCTACTTTATAAAAACAGAAACTGACCCATCCGGAGGTACAGATTATACCATAACAGGCACAAGCCAATTATTAAGTGTACCTTATGCATTACATGCAAAAACTGCTGAAACAATTACAGGAACAATAACTGAAACCGATCCTGTATTTGGTTCTTCCATAGCAAGTGGAATAACCGAAGCAGACACAGCTTAATGGAATGGCATTAATGTGTTATGGTCTGAAACACAGGATTAATACGCAAAATATATTTATTATTCAGGTGGTGATATTGTAATAAGGAATGAAGGAGATTATACTAGAGCAAGAATATATACAAATAGTGATGATCCAAATGAATGTAGCGTTTTCTCAGGTCATAAATCTAGAGGAACTTTTAATAATCCTTTAAATGTACAATCAAATGATAGAATTTTAAGTTACTCTGGAATTCTCTATGCGAATGGTAATTATCATTCATCAGCTGCAATGGAAATGTATGCTGGTGAAAATATTGGAGTTAATAGTTACCCAGCCTATATCATATTTGGCACAACTCCTCAAAATGGTACAACAAGAATTGAAAGAATGAGAATTGATTCCGAAGGAAATGTTGGTATTAATTTAACAAACCCACAGGCACCATTACATATTAATGATTTTATGAAATTGGAACCAAAAAATTCGGCACCAACATCACCTACAAAAGGCATGATATACTATGATAACAATGATAATAAAATAAAAGTTTATACAGGTAGTAGTTGGGAGAATTTAAATTAAGAATTACCAATAAGTTCGCAAAATATCAGAACATTTTCTTATCTTTGTCATAAAATAGTTTAAAACGAGATGATTTGAATATTACGAACAAGCATATATTAGGGAAACTGATTCGTAAAAACCGAGGGAATATTAAATTGGTGAAAGCGATTTAACAACTGATTGAGGATCTTGAGGATAATAATTGGAGAACGCCGCATGAACTGACAAAAAGCAGACCTGATGCTGACTGTGTTTACGGTGGTGAGTTTTACTTTTTCAATATCAATATTCATCGCACCCTGATACTGATTGAGTTTGAAGAAAATGGAGAAGCAACAATTGTTTGGGCTGGCAGTCATGATGATTACGAGTTGACTTTTAAAAACAATCGAAGTGTTATAAAAAAATGGTTGAGAGATAATAATTGGATAAAAAAGTAGCAGTCATGAAAGATATTATAAACATAAAAGAGGTAGAAAATCTCGAGCGATTAGAAAACGAATATGATTTACAAAAAGCATCCTTACTTGAACGTAAAATACGCTTAATGACAGATGAGAATCCAAATTTAAAGCCGATTAGAAAAAAACTTCGTGATTTAATAAAAGAATACGAAGCAAGAGAATGGGCTGATTTTGAGAATATTTCGGATTCAAAAGTTGAAGAATCTGACAAAGCAGAAGTAATTGTCAATTTCGAGCAAAGATTCATTAACAAACGAAAGGAAAGTATCCGTAAAAAACTGAAAGAGTTCGATATGACACAGCAAGATTTGGGGACACTTTTAGGACATCCAAAATCTTACATAAGTGAATTGATAAATGGAGTTTCACAATTTGCAATGAAAGATTTGGTTATAATACATCGGATTTTTGGAATAAGTTTAAAAATATTGATTCCGACTTATTTACAATCAGAGACAAGAGAAAGAGTTCGGGAATCAATCCGAAAATTGAACAAACCAAAACTTGGATTAAAAAAGGCAGAATTGGTTTAAACAAAAAGCGCATAATACGGTATATATTCAAGAGCGGTTTCAGTAGTTTGCAAATCTTTTTTACCTTTAATAACGGAATCAATAAATTGGAAATAGATAATATATTGAAATTAGACGAATTGAATAGTGAATTGGAGTTTGAAAGAGCTACCATTATTTATGGAAAGTTGAGATGGATGGTGGAAGAAGACAGTTCATTGGAGCCGATACGTCAGCATTTGAGATTTTTGATAATGCAGCATGAAGAAAAGCATTGGAATGACGAATTAAAAATAAGTAAAGAACAGATAGCGGAAAGTGATATTGCGGAAAAGATAGTAAGCTTAGAGAATGGATTTATACAGAATCGAAAAGACTTGATTCCACCATTCTTGAAAGAAGAAGTGACTAATCATATAAAACTGACACTTAAAGAGTTGAAAAATGAAGCACTAAAAAGAAAAGTAAAATGAGCAGAAAATGCCGTCAAACATTTATATTTTTCACCATACATGTTTTATAACATGTTATAGTGTAACTAAATATGAGTATTTTGGAAATTCTTTATAAAACAATTTTAAAAACTATTAACTAAAGCTAAAGGAAAACAGATGAAACCATTAACAAGACGATCTTTTATTAAAACTACTGCTGCAGGAACCGGAGCTATAGCTATGGTAAATTTCTTACCAGGATGCTTGATTAATTCGCAAGGTTCGGATGCATTAATACAAGGGTATTTTGAGTCTGAATTTGGCATTAGTGATGCTTTATGTCAAAAAACACTGGATAAGGCATTATCGAAAGGAGGAGATTTTGCAGACCTGTATTTCGAACACACTATCTCTAACTGGGTTATTCTGGAAGATGGTAAAGTTGACAGAGCTTATGCAAATATTGATTTGGGAGTAGGTGTCAGAACGGTAAAAGGAGACCAGACAGGATTTGGGTTCACGCAGGTATTAACAGAATCTTCCATGATGAATGTTGCAGACACAGCTGCTTCAATAGCCGGTTCTTCAAGTTCATTTAAATCACCTGATTTTGCAAGTCAAAGTATAGGGAATTATTATCAGTTAGATAAACTTTTTACTGAAATACCTCTTTCTGATAAATTGCCCTTAGTAAAAGAAGTAAACGATAACTGTTTTGCTCTTTCTGATCTCATCATTAAGGTAAATGCAACTCTGCATGATAATCAGAAACGAATTATGATAGTTACCAGCGATGGAAAAAAGGCATAAGATCTAATGCCTCGCAATTATCTTGCCACTTCAGTAGTAGCTGAAAAAGACGGAAGAAAAGAAAATGCATGGTATAATTATGGAGGACGACAGGATTTTTCATATTACACTCCCGAATTAGTAAATAAACTGGCTAACGAGGTTGTTAACCGGGTAGTGGTTTTGTTTGATGCTATTAAACCACCGGCTGGTGAAATGCCGGTTGTTTTAGGCCCTGGCGTAACAGGAATCTTACTTCACGAAGCAATTGGTCATGGCATGGAAGCTGATTTTAACAGGAAGAAAATTTCAACTTATGCAAATATGATTGGTAAAAAAGTGGCTGAACCATTTGTCACTATTATTGATGATGGAACCATTCACAATAAGCTTGGAGCGATTAATATTGATGATGAAGGAACTGAAAGTCAAAAAACAACTTTGGTTGAAAATGGAATATTAACCAGTTACCTGCACGATAAAATTTCGGCAAAACATTACAATCTTAAACCCACAGGAAATGGAAGAAGGGAAAGTTATCAGCATTTTCCCCTGCCAAGAATGAGAAACACTTATATGCTGCCCGGGGAAGCAAATCCTGAAGATGTTATTAAAAGCGTTGAAAAAGGTATTTACGTGAAGGATGTAAGTAATGGCCAGGTAAAAATCGGAGAAGGAGATTTTGCCTTTTACGTGTCGCAAGGCCAAATGATTGAAAATGGAAAACTTACCTCTCCAATCAAAGATGTTAATATTATGGGAAACGGGCCTAAAATGCTTCAAAATATAACTATGGTTGCTAACGATCTTAAATTGGCAGAATCAGGAGCAGGCTTTTGTGGCAAAGGAGGACAGCGTGTGCCGGTAGGATTTGGTTTGCCTACTTGCCTGGTAAAATCAATGACTGTTGGCGGAACCAGTTAAAACCAGACTAAGAAACTCATAACTCCAGGCTCAAAACTTAACTTTGAACTTTGAACTTGAACCGAGCAAACTTTGTGAAGCGAGCTCAATGAAATTAAACTTTGAACTACTATGAATAAAGAAATGTTTGATTTATGTAACTGGATAATAGAAACAGCAAAATCAGCAGGAGCTGATGACTGTAAAGTATATATATCCAGAAACCGCTTTGTTGATATAGAGAACAGGGAAAGAAAACTTCAAACGGTAAAAGAAGCAACAACACAAAGTATTAATCTGTCATTATATGTTAATGGTAGATATTCATCACAAAGTACTTCAGATCTTCGAAAGGAATCATTGAAAAAATTCATTGCTATGAGCCTTGAAAACACTGGATTATTGGAAGAAGATCCTTTCAGAAGCCTGCCAGACCCTAAATATTATGAAGGAAGGGCAGAGATTGATTTGAAGAAACTTGATCCGAATTATGGATTATTGACTCCTGAGAAAAGAAAAGCAATAATCAAGGAAATTGAAGATGCTTGTTATCTTTATGGAGGAGATAAAATAGTATCTGTTACAACAAGTGTATACGATGATAATTATGAAGAAATACTAATTACAAGTAACGGATTTGAAGGAAGTGAAGAAACAACAATATGTTGGGCAGGTGCACAAGTTACAGTTCAGGATGAAGGCGACAGAAGGCCAACTGCTTATAACTATGTTGGAAACCGTTTTCATGAAAAAATGCCTGACCTTAAAGAAATTGGCAAAAATGCAGCCTTGCGTGCCCTTAATCTCTTGGGTGCTAAGAAAATAGAAACACAAACAGTTCCAATTATTGTAGAAAATAAGAACGTGGGAAGAATTCTTTGGGGGTTTCTAAGTGCACTTTATGGCTGGAATGTACAGCAAAAAAGATCATTTTTAGCAGATAAAAAAGGACAAAAAGTAGGAAGCGACCTGTTCACTTTAATAGATGATCCACATATTGTAGGTGCATTGGGAAGTTGCTTATATGATGGTGATGGATTTCATACTAAAAAGAGAACCTTTATTGAAAAAGGAGTTGTTAATGAATTTCTAATTGATTGGTATAGAAGCAGGAAATTAGGTTGGGAACCAACTACGGGTAATACTACAAACCTGTTTATTCCAAAAGGAACCCGTTCTGTTGAGGAAATAATGAAAGATTTAGGTAAGGGTGTTTACATTACAGGATTTTTAGGCGGGAATTCAAATTCAACAACCGGCGATGCATCAGTTGGTATTTTGGGCCACCTTTTTGAAAACGGAAAATTGACTCAACCAATTGCTGAAATGAATATTGCATTTAATCATCTCGAGTTTTGGAATAAGCTTATTGAAGTTGCTAATGATCCATATATATATAGCAGTTGGCAAATGCCAAGCCTGGTATTTTCTGATGTTGTTGTTTCTGGAATTTAAGATTGCCAGTGTTTCATTGCTCTATTGTTATCCAACAACAATTGAACAATGAAACAATTGAACAATTTATTTATTAACTCTGTGAACCTGTTAAGATTCAGTCTATATGGGATATATTATTATTACAAAAACCACAAGGGCAATAAACAGTGTGAAGAATATCTCCTTAATCCAATCAGAACGTAAATGAATAAAAAAGTCAGAAAGAATAAATGATACCGGAATTAACAGAAAATATATTATTGCTAAAGTAAACCCTGGTACCACCAAATAACACAATATTGAATATGCCAATAGAGCAGTTATTACTTTTATATACTTTCTTGCAATAATTTTTTTCTGGTTAAACCTTAATATTAAGTTTATACAAGCAATAAATAAAACAAAAAGCAGGTAAAAACTTAACACGGTGATAGAATAATGAAGATTAAAACTTACTTTTTTTACAAAGAAATATTCATTAAGAATTATTAAAAAATCGTTAAAAGAATCCAGAAAAAAGTAATAAAACCCAACCATGAAATAAATAGTAAGAATCCCTATAATTATTATTACCGATTTTCGGAAGTTTAATGAATCAACAATGAATAATCCTACAAATACAAATATTAAGAAATATAATAAATTACCATAAAATAAACTTCCTGTTGCCAAAAGCAATCCAATGTCATAAAATACGGATAATTTAATTTTCTTATTTTGGGCATTTAATATTTTATCTGAAATAAATAATAGAAATAAAACACCAATTATTGCAGTATGAAATCCGGTCTTTAAAAAAGCAGCACTAGATAATAATAAGTAAAAAAACGCCGGGAGATATGTTCTTTGCTCAATAAAAAAGTATTTCAAATTTAGTCTTACAAGGTAATTAGCCAATATTAAAATAAGCAATACGGCAAATATTGTAAAAACTAAAGAATTACTATTAAAAACGTCTTTTAATAATAAAAAAAGGGGCATCTCATTATTAAAACCATTAGTTGCTAAACCGTCGAAGCATATTATGGGTTTAATAAACAGTATTATCCCAAAAACCAAAGTGGTTATTAAAACTAAAGGAATATATTTTTTAAAAAAACGATAAAACATATATAATCTATTTTAAATCAAATCCTATATCGTTTCTAAAGTATTTTCCTTCAAAGGAAATTTTATTTGCTATTTGAAATGAGCGGTTAAGGCTTTGCTCAATATTAGTGCCATATGATGTAACACTTAGCACCCGGCCACCGTTTGTTAAATACATGTTGTTCTCGTATTTTGTCCCTGCATGAAAAACGATGTTATCAGGTTCATTACCCAGATTTGAAATTGCTTTATTTTTCTCATAAGCTTCCGGATAACCTCCTGATACTAACATTACTGTACAAACTGTACGGTCATCAATGTCTAATTTAATATTGCCCAGCTCTTTATTTGCTGTGGCTATTAGCAATTCTAAAATGTCATTTTTAATTCTCGGAAAAACAACTTCAGTCTCCGGATCACCCATCCTTACATTATATTCAATTAAATAGGGCTCCCCATCAACATTCATTAATCCAAAGAAGAGAAATCCTTTATATTCAATATTTTCTTTTTTCAAGCCCTCAATTGTTGGTTTAATAATCCGTTCTTCAACTTTATTTAAAAAGATATTATTTACAAACGGAACAGGCGAAATTGCTCCCATTCCCCCTGTATTTAACCCTGTATCCCCTACACCTATTTTCTTATAATCCTTTGCTTCGGGTAGTATTTTGTAAGTATCTCCATCAGTAATAACAAAAACCGAAACTTCTATTCCTTTTAAAAATTCTTCAATTACCACTATTTTACTTGCCTGGCCAAATTTACCGTCCAGCATTTCGTTTAAAGTTGCTTTTGCCTTATTTATATCATTTAGAATTATAACCCCTTTCCCGGCAGCAAGACCATCAGCTTTTAAAACATAAGGGGGCTTTAAACTTTCAAAAAAGGAATTTGCCTGATCAACGTTATTTTTAGTAAAACTCTGATATTTAGCTGTTGGAATTTTGTTTTTGAACATAAATCCCTTTGCATATTCTTTGCTTCCTTCTAAAAGAGCCCCGTTTTTATCCGGCCCGATTAAATGAACTGATTTTAAATCATTATCGTTCATAAAAAAATCCTGAATTCCATTTACCAGCGGATCTTCAGGCCCTACTACAACCAGGTTCACCTGGTTGTTCAAAACAAACTCCTTCACCTGGATAAAATCATTAGGGTTTAATGCAACATTTACCCCTAAAAGCCTGGTCCCGCCATTACCGGGTCCAATATATAAGTTTTTGAGTTTGTTACTTTGGGCAATTTTCCAGGCAAAAGCATGTTCCCTTCCACCAGAACCTAAAATAAGAACATTCATTTCAATACTATTTTACTGCTATTTTTATTCAATAAATTCTATCTTCCGGGCATTTTGCCAAACAAATAATTTTATATCAGTTTACAATGGAATATTTCCATGCTTTTTCTTAGGGAGCTTCTCAGCTTTATTTTCAAGCATTTTAAACCCCCTGATTACTCTTTCACGGGTTTGTTCCGGCTTAATTATTTCGTCAATATAACCTCTTGAAGAAGCAATATATGGATTGGCAAACAAGTTATTGTATTCTTCTTCTTTTTCTTTCCATTTTGCCTGAGGGTCATCTGCTTTTTTTATTTCGTTCCTGAAGATAATTTCAGCAGCGCCTTTTGCCCCCATTACAGCTATTTCAGCTGTTGGCCAGGCAAAACTTAAATCTGCCCCAATATGTTTTGAGTTCATTACATCATAAGCGCCACCATATGCTTTACGAGTTATTATTGTAATTCGGGGGACTGTTGCTTCACTGAATGCATACAATAGTTTTGCCCCATTTGTAATGATGGCATTCCATTCCTGGTCAGTTCCGGGAAGAAATCCGGGAACATC
This sequence comes from Chlorobiota bacterium, assembly GCA_030632095.1. Taxonomy (GTDB): domain Bacteria; phylum Bacteroidota; class Bacteroidia; order Bacteroidales; family B39-G9; genus JAADFW01. Next base: position 769 of record DAOVJU010000085.1, on the reverse strand, counting down.
TTCAAAAACGAGCAAGGGAATGTTAAATGCATCGCAAAAGCGGACAAACCTGGCAGCTTTTACTGAAGAGTTTATATCCAATACCCCTGCCAGAAATGCAGGTTGATTAGCAACAATACCAATACTTCTGCCAGCTATTCTTCCGAAACCAACAATTATATTTTCAGCAAAATTTTTATGAACTTCAAAAAAGCTTTCTTCATCTATCACGTGATTAATAATTTCACGCATGTCGTATGGAGTGTTTGGGTTCTCCGGGATAATATCATTTAAAACCGGTCTTAGTTCATCGCTTTCCTGGTATTCCAGTCTTAATGGTTCTTCCTCGCAATTTTGAGGAATATAAGAAAGAAGTTTTTTAATGTAATTGAGTGCTTCCATCTCGTTTGAACAGGAAAAATGTGCAACTCCGGATTTTGCAGAATGCGTTTGGGCGCCTCCAAGTTCTTCAGAAGAAACTTCTTCGTGTGTTACTGTTTTTACAACATTTGGCCCGGTAACAAACATATAAGATGTATTTTCAACCATAATATTGAAGTCTGTAATTGCAGGTGAATATACTGCACCACCGGCACATGGCCCCATTATGGCAGAAATTTGTGGAACAACACCGGATGCAAGTGTATTTCTGTAGAAAATATAAGCATAACCGGCCAGTGAAAGTACCCCTTCCTGAATTCTTGCCCCTCCTGAATCATTTAATCCAATAACAGGAGCGCCGTTTTTCATGGCAAGGTCCATAATTTTTACAATTTTTTCAGCATAGGCT
>DAOVJU010000310.1 GCA_030632095.1 Chlorobiota bacterium | reverse complement strand
TTTTGTCAAGCATGGGAGCAAACAAAAAACTGATAAAAAGAATTTTTCTGACAGAAGGATTACTTATTTCAATTATTGGAGCAATTCTCGGACTGGCTTTAGGAGGAATTTTATGCTGGTTGCAACAACGGTTTGGAATAATCAGTCTTGGACCCGGCGACGGTTCTTTCGTTGTTGATGCCTACCCTGTGCAAATGCAACCATTGGATTTTGTTTATGTTTTTATTACCGTATTTTTAATAGGAATGGCAGCAGCCTGGGTTCCTGTTAAGCAGATATCAAAAAAATATTTGAATCAGAAGCTTCAATAAATTTATAAATGGTGTAAATTACTCTTTATCTCCTCTGGATAAGTTGCATTAATTACTTGAATTTAGGTTTTAAAAATACTTGTATCTTTGAAAAAAATATGGATTATGAGAAATATTATTGAAAAGAATAGGAAAAATATAATTGAATATTGTCAAAAGTATGATGTTAATAAATTGTATGCATTTGGTTCGGTATGCACTAACGATTTTACAGATAAAAGCGACATAGATTTGCTTGTTTCTTTTAAAGATATCTCTATTGAGAAATATACTGATAATTATTTCTTACTCCATGAATTATTTGAAAAACTATTCAAAAGACCAATTGATTTAGTTACGGAACGTTCTTTGTCAAATCCATTTTTTATTAAAGTTTTGAATAAAACAAAAACGGTAATTTATGAAGGATGAAATAAAAAAATATTTATAAATAAAGAAGTTAAAGAACTGTTAGGGAAATAGCATATACTCACTATAAACTTAGAATAAAAATAAATTAAAAATATTTCAAAGAAAATTCAATTTTCAGGGTTACTTTTTTGCTGTTTTTGGAATTAATAGGTGTAAAGTTACACCATGTTGTTTATGAATATAAATATTGAAATCCCCATAAATTTTTGGATATTTACACGAAAAAAATATTAAACAACCATGAAAACACTAATAAACATAATAATAGCGATACTAATATTTATTGCTTCAAGCAATATACAGCCACTTAAAGCACAGATTACACGCGGAGCAGTACCAAGTGAAATTTATATCTCAAACGACTGGTATGTTTCAGATTCAATTTATTATGGATTATTTCATTCCACTGATAATGGACAGCATATATCATTAAAATATGTTAGTACAGACCCTCCCAGACCTAATGCTATGCGATTAAGAAATATTATTGGCGATGCCACACCCGGTGCTCTGTATAACTATGGTTACAATGAACTTTGGGTGAGCTTTGATTATGGGGAAAGTTGGGAATTTAGAGAAGATTATCCTGATAACACAAGATACTGGGGAGGTTGTTGCGATAGTGTAATTTTTAAAGGTGGCTGGGGTAAATTGTATAAAAGTGATGATTTTGCCTTAACATTTGAAGTTGTTTCAGATCCACCTAATTGTCCTATTTCTGAAATCGGATATTATGACGGGGAGTTTTTTGGAATTGATGGTAATGCTGGAGAAGGATTTTATCTTTATCATACTACTGATTATGCAAACACTTACACAGAAATCCCTATCGACAGTTCAGTAGCTTTTTGGTCAGTTAGTGGAAAATACCCGGAAATCCATAGGGGTACGGAACCGGGGGAATTATACCTCGTTTCGTGGTGGCCTAATTCCACATATAAAATTTTTCACAGCATAGATACTGGATATAACTGGACACTAAAATATGAATCGGAATACATAAATTTATATTTCTGGGGAGTTCAATATACAGCAGGACGCGAGCCTGGTACTTTTTATGTTAAAAGAGCAACTTATGATCCAACAAATACACATGCATGGCTTTATATTGATTATAGTACGGATTACGGTGAGACTTTCACAACTTATTTTCACGATTTGGATTCTACATTTACAGGTATTAAAAAATTAAACATGCAGAAATACGAACTAAAAAATTACCCTAATCCATTTAATTATGAGACTAAAATAAAGATAAGTGAAGATTATAAATGTACATATTCTTTTTTGCAAATAATAGATATAAGCGGAAAAATAATCAGAAAATTTACTGTACATAATAAAGATTATATTTTATGGGATGGAACGGATAAAAACGGAAATAAAATAAATAGCGGTATTTATTTTTATTATATAAAAGGTAATAATATTATGACACCTTTAAATAAAATTGTATTTATTAATCAAAATCAATAATTATGAAAAAAACAGCTTTACTTTCAGTTTTAATCGGACTATTTTTTAACTATAGTCTTGCACAGGATTGGGTGGCTTTTACAAGTTCAACTCCCACACAACCTAATATTCAATTAATTGTTTCCGAAAACTCAAATGTTAGCTTTAATGTTGAGGTTTACGGGATGTATTCGGAAGATATTACAGAACAAGGCACAACCTATCAGCGAATTAACATTACAGGAAGCGGTAAAACAGTTATTACAGGAGAACCTGAAATACCAATTATAAGGCAATTGATTGCAATACCTGAATGTGATGATGTAACATTATCAATTACAGTTACAGGGCAAATGACAATGTATAATTACTATATATATCCTGTACCCGAGCTTGTTGAAGTACAAAACCCGGATGGTACTGTCTATCTTGAGGAACAGTTTTATATTGACCAGACTGCATATAATACAAACCTGAATTATCCGCAGGTAAATGCCGAAATAAACTCTATAGGATATTTAAGGGACCAAAAATATGCTGAAGTATATATTTATCCCGTACAATTTAATCCCGTAACACAGGAACTGCAAATAACAACAAATTATGAGCTTACACTTAACTTTATTAACCCAACAACAGCAGTAAATGTTAATACAGGCATATTTAATAATGTTGCTGCTAATTCCATGCTAAACTACGTATCAAGCGGGATAACCGCCAGTATAAACGATAATGTGCAAGGCAGCGGCAATGTGCAATGGGTTATACTTACCGATACAGCACAGGCGTGTACAATTGTAGCTGATTATTTAATTATTTGCGCCGAACCTTTTTTTGAACCTGATAATCCTGATTCAGAGGTATTACGAATTGCCAACCACAGGGCATCTTATAATGGATTTGATGTAGCGATCATAAATGCAAGTACAGTTATTTCAGATGAATTAGGGTTTTACTATGAAGGATTAGAACCACCCCCAACCCAACAATTTAAAAAAGAACAGCGGATCAGAACCTGTATTCGCCGTATATACGAAGGCAGCAACGCACAACACACCTATGATAGCAAGCTGGGCTATGTATTGCTGATAGGGGATTCGGAGGATGTATCTAATCTTGGCATGCCAACTTCTTTTAATCATGACTATGGTTCTTCGGGAGATGAATATCCATCAGATTATTATTATACTTGTCTCACCAGAGAAGATGGAATTTATGACGAAATTGGAGAATTATTTATCGGCAGATTTTGTGTTGACAATGATCTTCCGAATGGTTTAACCGAACTGCACAATATGGTGGAGAAAACCATATATTTCGAATCGGAAGCTGTTTTCGGTGGCTGGCGAGATAATTTAGGATACCTCAATAGCCTCAATATTTATCAACCTTATATAGGAGCATATTATAATTTTATTAATAATTTGATACCGGATTATTTTAACATTACTATTATTAACGAATTTACATCAACAAATGTACAGCAGCAAACATTTGATGCATTGAACAACGGGGTTATGATATTTTCATATTATGGACACGGTGGTGAACACGGGTGGTCAATAGGAGGTTGGTTAGATATGAGCGTATTAATGAATAATTTGAACAACGAATATAAGGCCCCGGTTGTTCATGGTTTCTCATGCAGTACCGGTTATTTTGATAATAGTGTTGATTGTTTTGCAGAAGGATTGACCTCCTATTCTCCATCACAGGGATTTACAGGATACATTGGTGCAGGAAGAGTTGTTTGGGAGGGCAACATTAATTATATTATTTCAAATCCCCCTGAGAGATTTGCTGAATTGCTGAATTATACTATTTTTAACGATCTTTCACATATTACAGGGGAATATATTCTTGAATCAAAAATCATGTCTTCCACAAATGAGCATAAATATGCTTTTAATCTTTTTGGCGATCCTGCATTAAATATAATGGCACAAGGATTTGAAATAACCCAGGATTTAAATTTACCTTGTAATACAACTATTTCAACCGAAATACATGTAAGAGATGGGGTAACACTTACAATTCCGCAATCACCAGGATCTTGTAATTTGTATTTCGAAGATAATGGAAAATTAATTATTGATCAAGGAGCAACATTACATATACAAGGTTTAGATGCAATACATGGAAAAAACGACAATAATGCTATAATAGTTAATGGAAATATTGGATTTAACAATAATATACCATATCTAATTTTTACAGCACCCGAAAACATGCACTGGACCGGTTTGGTATTAAATAATATTTCAGTTGAACAATTATTTTATGATTGTAAATTTGAACGTTGTAACCTTAAAAGTAAATGTCAATCATTGCATATCAATGATTGTGATTTTAATGAATCATGGTTAAAATGCAGTAAAGGAAATATTTTAATTGAAAACTCTGATTTCACCAATGCATCAGTTAATATCAGTGATCCTATGTATAGTATCTCATCATTCGAAATTAAGTATTGTAATTTTAATAATACAACTAATGTAGTCAGGGCTTCAATATTTTTTGATGATTATCCTATCTTTACCATTAACAATAATAACATATCTTATGAGCAGTACGACGGGATATGCTTATATAATGCCGGCGGTTGTGAAAGTTTTACTCATATTATATGTAACAATACGATTCAATATACCGGCACTTCACCAAATTTAAATAAAGGTGTTAAAATATACAGTAGCTATGTTGACCTGCGAAAAAATAATATTTTAGATAGTGATTATGGTGTTGTTGGATTAAATAACAGCAATATAAAAATTTTAGGCACAGCTAATTGGGAATATGAAAACGAAACTCAACGAATAATTGATAATAATACATACCAGGCTTGTTTTTATAATAGTAGTTTCCCTTATGAATTT
>DAOVJU010000363.1 GCA_030632095.1 Chlorobiota bacterium | reverse complement strand
TCCTTCATTTAAACTTTTTCCTTGTCCAATATGATGTGTATAATAATTTCCGCGTTCATTTAAATACCTAAATCCTAATTTGTAGCCTTTAAATTTAACAAATTGATATGAATAATGATTTTCAGCATCTCCAAAAGTACTGGAAGCTAAACTTCCAACTTCAGGACGAAATGGAGCAATACTTCCTGTTATACCAGCTCCCATCACAGAGTAAAAATCATGCGATAAACTGGTTGGATTTATTGCATACATATATGAATCTTCATTTGCAAACATATGAAAATCATGAATGGATGATTGATATATAGTAGAGGTGTGTGAACTATAATTAATTTTTGTACCATCTTGATTAAAAAGTTCCGGATGTATATTTAAAGTTATTTGATATTTATTATTTGTTGACAGATTCAAGGTACCGTATGCTTGTTCGTGTGTACCTGAATTAATAAATGCCCATGATGCCTTTAACCCAATCCATTCAAAATTTCCACTTGTGCATAGCCATTCCCTTTGTAAATCAAATGATCTTCCGTATAAGAAGTTAGCACTATATGAACTCCCTATATCTAACGCAGTACCTAATGCACTCAGTGTGGTTGATACATCAACTCCTCCACACATGAATGCAATAGAATAGGCTTGTATAATTCCTATGATAATATCTTCTGCCTTTGTTGTTATAGTACCATCATCGTGAAAATGAATACCACAATAAGTAAATGTTTTTTCACCAAACTCATAATTAATAAATTGTCCTAATCCAACACTTCCACCATATCCTTTGTCTGAATCAATAGTATGAGTGTAGATGCCATTGGTAACTGAAAACTGGTATTGAACATTACTCTTAATCCTTTTATTAATAGTTTGGCCTCGAAAATCGTCCGGTATATTATTAGCAACACGGGTAATTGCTCCGGCATTTAATGACCAGCCCAGACCAAGCCATGAAGCTTCTTCGTTTGGACTAATTCCTCCATGATAACTTAGTGGCATGGAAAATCCACCTTCAGGGCCTGGTACATGAACTAAAGGCATTGAGTAGGTGAAATCGCCGGTTAATAAACTAACCATATCGGTTGTTGATGTTGTTTCATAACCGGTATATTCAGGTTGAATTACCTGGCTGTAAAGTTGTATGTTAAATATCACAAATATGGCTACTACAAGTTGTATTTTAATCTTTTTCATAATTCTGAAAATTATTATTGATATTAATGTTTTAATTGTGGTATATTATGTATATTTTTTGTATTGTAATCAAAATAGACAGTGCCAAAACCAAGATCCGATCCGTTAATACGAACTTTGAAATCTTCAGTACTGGCAAGTTTGTTTTCAAAAATCAACAAGATGTCATTGCTTTTGGTCATTCCGTACATCCTTGTAAATACACTTTCATATAAGGGTAATGTGTCTTTCAGCGATGTAATTAAATCAGCTATGTTTCTATCAAATGATAGTTTTTCTATGATTTTTGAAAACGCATTTTTATTGGTTAATGCCTTATTTATTATTTCGTTGTTTTTATAGGTTAAAGATAAGTTAAAATACAAGTATTGATTGTAATGTTTTTGTAAACTATTCATATCGGTAATGCTATACATTGGATTTTTAAGTTCCTGTGCAACCAATAAATTCTGTGGTTTATACATAAGTTTTATAGTATAATCACCTTTTTGTTTGGTTTGATGCAATCCATTTTTTGGATTTTGAATATATCGGATCAATTGATCTTTAGTAACTTGCTTTTGCTCACACGAAACCAGGAAAATGCTAAATACCAGTATTCCGGGTATAATCCAATTACTATATGTTAGCCTGCTTTTGTTCAATTTTTATTTATTTTCCTTGTATTGTTTATTCACTTTTTCTAAAATTTCATCGGTTAAATCAATAGCTTCATCAACAAACAGAACATTGCCCATGCTATTGGATCCAATAATTATTTTATGACCATGTTTTTTACCGTATTCTTTAATAAACTCATCAACGGGCATTAATGCTTCCTGGGTGAGTTTTGCTTCTTCTTCCTTTATTTTTTGTACTATTATTTCACGGTATTGCATAAAGTCTTGTTGCTTTTTACGCAAAAGTTCTTCGGTTAACTGCATCTCCTTTTTAGTCATGCCCTTACGTTCTTTTTCATAATTTTTGAATTCACCTGTAAGTTCCATTTCAAGGGTGTCTACTCTTGCCTGCATGCTTTTCGACTGTTTTTCAATTACAGCTTTAGCAGCTTTTATACCTTCATAATTGTTCACTAATTTTACATTATCAACAAAGGCAATTTTTTGCTTAGCTGTAAAATGCATTACACCAATAGCTATTGCTAATACCAGTGCTGTAAAGCTTATTATCGTATTTAGTTTGTTCATGTTATTATTTCTGTTTTGTTATTTAATTACTTTTATTATTAATTCCTTATAACTTTTTTCTTTCTTAACCCAAGGCACAAGTTACACTTCGTTAAACTTGCGCCAGTTGGGGGTCTTAATTTTTTATTTTTCAATTATAACAAATTCAACTCTTCTGTTTTTTGCTTTTCCTTCTTCAGATTTGTTGTCTGTTAAAGGTTTGCTTCTTCCAAATCCTTTATAACTTAGTCTTTCTTCTGATATACCGTTTTCAATTAAATAATTAACCACTGATTTTGCCCTTTCTTCTGATAATTGTAAATTATATTCATCGCTTCCGGTATTATCTGTATGGCCATGAATTTCAATAATAAAATTAGGATTCATCTCTAATAAGTTGTGCAATTTAAAAAGTTCAGTTTCTGATTCTGCCTGCAGTTTTGCCTCGTTTAAATTAAAGTAAATGTTGTTAAGAATAATAGCTTGTTCAATTTCTAAATCCTCAATATCATGCCATTCTTTTTGAAATATAGTATTATTATCTTTTAATAATTCCGGGTATAAGATTATTTCATTGCCATTTACATCTACGGGTAAAATAGAAACATTATCAATAAAGCAAGTTGGTAATGGTTCCGGTATAATGTTATTAAACTTCTTAGAATCTTTCTTATTAAGAATACATTGTTCTTTTTTTACGTAATCAAGAAAATCAGCTTTTTTTCGATTAGAAATACCATTTTTAAAAAAGACACCAATCGTAATAATATTTTCACCACCAATAGCTTTATAATAACCTGTCAAATTATACCATTCTTCTATTAGTTTTGGTTCATCATTATTTATAACATTTACATAAGATATATCCATTAAGTTTTCAAAATTAGATTCTATTCTATATTCCTCAATATAATACTTATCAATTTCTTCATATCCTTTTCTTTTATATCTGTTTAATAAAATGGTATCATTGCTTAAATATACTCCAATGCTTAATAAATCATTTAATTCTTTATAATCTTCGGTAAATCTAATCCATAAGCTTACTCTGTATTGAACGCCTTGTGATAAAGTTTTAACAAAATACTACTTAAATGTTCCATATAACCATCTATAGTTATCGGAATTATTCCAATATATGCTTTTCCCTCATAAGTAGGACAATAGCCTATTACATTATTGGGTATTTTAAATCTTTTGTCATTAGAAGATTCATTGAAATAATCTGGTGTTGCCTCGTTTGGAGGAAACCAATTAGCGCAAGGAAATGTGTCATATTCAGTATTATCTGGATAAAATAGAAAATTTTCAAAAGAATAATTTCGAACTAGATTTTGAGCATTAATAAATGGATTTACAAAATACAATAATCCAATCAATACAAGACCCATCATATAATCATTACTCATTAGAATTTGATTTGAAGTTTATAATTAAACTGATACATACTATTTGGCTTGTAACCTATACAAGGATTTAATACAGTTGTCATTCTACTATTACCCTGAATATTTGGTAATCTTGAATATGTTAAACCAAAATTTTGCCCTGAACCAATATTTGTTTTAACGAATTCACCATTATTGAATATGTTGAAAGCTGCATTTTCATCTAAATGTATATATTCTAATCCCGACCTAATAATATCATAATCACCAATATAATGTGCCCTCATATTATCTACAATTGTTGGCAAATAAGTTATTCTGTCTTTCATTGAATTGAATTCTCTTGATTTTGCTAAATATGATGGCAATGATTTATTAATAGGATTTTCTACAAAATCTTTTATTTTTACATAATATGATTTTTTTACATGATTTCCGCCCTTTGCAACATAATAACATTGTGGTTCACTAACAGCTTTATTTATTACAGTTCCATTCCAATAGCGATCATATAAATTTCCTAGCTTATTGTGATTATCCATGAATTTCTGTAGAGCAGTACTTTTACTATTGTGTAAAAACTGTCCTGCTTTATAGCCACCAAATCCCCCAGCAACTGCACCGGCAATTCCCCATGCCCAGGGATTTTCAGCACCGGCAAAATAAGCGACTGTATATCCAACAGCATAACCAATTGCAGCAGATGCTAAGGTACCCCATACACTACCACCAT